>JANMAD010000286.1:0-11407 GCA_031359515.1 Acidobacteriota bacterium
CATCCGGCCCAACGCTTCGCCGTTTTGTTTCTCGATCTCGACCGCTTCAAAATGATCAACGACAGCCTCGGTCACAGCGTCGGCGATCAGTTGCTCATCGCCATCGCACGCCAACTCGAACGCTGCTTGCGCGCGGGCGACACGGTGGCGCGGCTGGGCGGCGACGAGTTCGCCATCCTCTTAAACGACATCGCGCACTTCGACGACGCCATCCGCGTCGCTGAGCGCGTGCTGCACGAGTTGAAGCTGCCCTTCAATCTCGATGGGCACGAGGTCTTCACCACCGCGTCAATCGGCATCGCGCTTAGCAACAATCGTTATCAGGCGGCGGAGGATGTGCTGCGTGACGCCGACACGGCGATGTACCGGGCGAAGGCCGACGGCAAAGCGCGCTACGAAGTTTTCGACATGGTGATGCACGCGCGCGTGGTCGCGCTCTTGCAGTTGGAGAACGACCTGCGCCGCGCCATCGAGCGCGAGGATTTCTGCATACATTATCAGCCCATCGTCTCGCTTGCGGACGGGTGCATCACGGGCTTTGAGGCGTTGGTGCGTTGGCCGCATCCGGCGCGTGGACTTGTCCGCCCGGCGGAGTTCATCCCCTTGGCGGAAGAGACGGGGCTGATCGTTCCGCTCGGGCGTTGGGTCTTGCGCGCCGCGTGCGCGCAGATGCGGCGTTGGCAAACAATCTCGCCCGCGCACGCGCGGCTCAAGTTGAGCGTCAACCTGTCGGGCCGGGAATTTACGCAAGCGGATTTGTGCGGGCAGATCGAGCACACGCTCGCCGTCACGAATTTCGATCCGCGTTGTTTGCAATTGGAGATCACGGAGAGCGTCCTGATGGAGAACGCGCAGTCAATCGTGCCGATGCTGGTGCGCCTGCGCGACCTCGGCGTCGAGTTGGCGATTGACGACTTCGGCACGGGCTACTCCTCCTTGAGCTACCTGCGTCGCTTCCCCATTCAGACGTTGAAGATCGACCGCTCGTTCATCAGCGGCGGCGGTGACGACGAGGATGCGGAGATCGTCCGCACCATCGTCCTGCTCGCGCGCAATATGCGCAAGGATGTGGTCGCCGAAGGCATTGAGACGCCGGCGCAACTAACGCAACTACGCGCGCTCGATTGCGCCTACGGACAGGGTTATCTCTTCTCCGCGCCGCAAGATGCCACCGCCACCGAGCGTATGCTCAGACATGCGCTTGCCCGCGACCTATGCCTCTTGCCCGCAAGCGACGAATGCGTCGCCTGATGCGTTAAGCGAATAGCCCCGTCACGTTTCCCGGTTATCAATTTCATCATCAACTAGCACGCGCTGTTCGGTGAAGCGCACTTTGATCGCGTGATTGAGCGGCCCTGCGCCATGGCCCAGACGCGGCGCACGCCGCAGTGCAGCCGTGACGAAACGCTTCGCCGCAGCCACAGCATCAGGCAGCGTCAGGCCCCGCGCGAGGCAAGCCGTGATGGCGCTGGCGAGCGTGCAGCCAGTGCCGTGCGTCGCGGTGGTCGCGATCCGTTCGGCGCGGAACAGATACACCGTGCCGGCATCATCGAGTAGATCAAGCGCGTCGCCGGTCAGATGCCCGCCCTTGATTAGCACGGCGCGTGCGCCCATCTCACGCAGCGCAATTGCGGCCGCGCGCATCCCCGCTTCGTCCGCGATGTGCTGTAAACCTGTGAGCCGTTCAGCTTCGGGAATGTTCGGCGTGATGAGCTGCGCCAGCGGCAGCAAGTCGCGCCGGAGCGCGGCGAGCGCATCGTCAGCCATCAACTCGTGGCCCGAAGTCGAGCGCAAGACCGGATCGACAACCGTTACGACTGCCCCCAACTCCGGCGCACGCAACAACCGCGCGACCTCTGCGATCACCGCGCGCGTCGGCAGCATGCCGGTCTTCACACCCGCGATGCGGAAATCTGTGAGCAACGGCCGGACTTGCGCGCGTACCGTCGCGGCCGTCTGATGCGCCGCGCCCTGCACGCCCAACGTGCTCTGAAACGTTAAGGAGGTGACGGCCGCCAAGGGGAAACAACCGAACGCGGCCAGCGTCCGCACGTCCGCGATTAGCCCAGCGCCACCCGACGGATCGAGGCCGGCGATGGTCAGCACGACGGGCGGTTGCTGCGCTGCGCTGTCTGCAAGACTCATCCGTGGAAGACTCATCCCTGCGTTTGAAGCTCTACACCCTATTTCTCCGCCACCTGCAAGGCTTTAACGGTCGCGACAATCGTCTCCGTGTCGGCGAAGAGGCGGATGGCGGCGACGCCGCTCGCGCCCGCAGCGAACGCATCATGCATGTTCGCGCGCGTGATGCCGCCGATGGCGATGACGGGAAACGGCGCGAGCGCGCTGGCCGCCGCATGCAGTTGCGCAAGACCAAGCGGCGCGCCATAGATGCTCTTCGCGGGCGTGTCGAAGACCGGGCCGAAGACGACGAAATCTGCACCCTCAGAGAACGCAGATTGCGCTTCGGCGAGCGTGTGCGTCGAGACGCCGATCAGGAAATCGGGGCCGAAGGCGTGGCGCACGGTGGCGGCGGCGAGCGATTGCGTGGTGAGTTGAACGCCGGCCGCGCCGGCCGTGTGCGCGATGTCGGCGCGGTCGTTGACGACGAGGCGCGTCGCGCTGCCGCGGGTGATGGCGACGGCGCGTGTGGTCAGTGCAAACAGCACACGCGGGCGTAAAAGTTTTTCGCGTAATTGCACGAGCGTGACGCCGGCCGCGACGGCCGCTTGCACGAGCGCGAGGAGTTGCGCGAACTCGGCGCACGCGGGCGTGGTCGTGTGCTTAGTCGCGCCGCTCGTGATTAGATAACTGAGGGGTGGCGTTAGCGTCTGCGACATGTACGGCGGGCGCGCTCGCTTGCGCGCTAAGCGAGCGCACGGTCTGGCGAAAGTGCGCGATCTCCCAAAAGGCCATAGCGAAGTTGAGCAGCCCGATGCCGGTGACTGCGCCGCGTGCCCAACCCGAAGAGATCGCCTGTTGCAGCCCCGGCAACCCCGTCTTGTGCGCGACATAGACGAGAAAGAAATTGTCGCCCCAGTCGGCGAGACCGAACGGGTGCGCCCACGGCAGAAACGTGAGCACCAGCCCCGCCTCAAGGCACAACACGATATAGAAGATGACAGTTAGCTTCGCGGACATATTAACTACAGTGACGAGTGACAAGTGACGAGCTAAGACAAATAGTTTAACTCGTCACTTGTCACTTGTCACTTGTCACTGCTTTTTGCGCTTGCAGTTCTTTCAGCTTGTCGGCGACGCCGCGATAGGAGATGTCCATGCCGTAAACTTCCTGGAACGTGTTGACGGCGCGGTCGAGGTCGCCCATCTGCTCGTAGGCGTTGCCCAGTTCGTAGCGGAGCGCTTGATATTCTTCATCGTCGTGACCGGGCGCGGCCAAGCCCTTCTTGAACCAGAGCACGGCGGCGCGCGGCAGTTGCTGTTGCATGAAGCAATGACCGAGCAGGTTGCAGCATTGCAGATAGCGCGCCGTGCCGTCGGCGGGCGCGACGAGCGCGGCGGCCGTCTGAAACTCTTCGACGGCCAGATCGAGCATGCCCATCTCCCTGTAGGCCAGCCCCGTGTTGTAATGCGTCTCGAAGTCGGCCGCCGTGTCCGGCTCGTCGTCGTCGTCTTCAATCGAGTCGCGGAACTCGGCGAAGACGGCAGCGAGACCGGGATCAAGGGCAGCACGCGATGGCGCAGTCGGACGCGACTGCGACTGCTTGCCGTGCGCCGGCGCAGACGATGGTGGCGCAGACTCATCTGGTGCGAGGGGCATCTGGAACACTATCGCATCATCGCTCTCAACATTCGCATCATCGCTCTCAACATCCGTGCCCGCGTGCGTCGCATTTGCGTTTTGCGGCGTGGTCAACGGCTCGAAGAGCGGCGCGGCAGCGGCCGCTTTGGCCGGCGTAGCAGTGGCTTGTAGTTGCCGTCGCCGCGCGCCAAGTTCGGGACTCGCACCATATTGCCGTTCGAGCATATCGAGCGTATCGCGGGCGATGTCCGTGTACCCTTGCGCGAGATAATAATCAACGCTCTCCAACTCTTGCCCCAACAACGCCTGCACGCGCCCGTGGCCATCGCCCTGCGCCGCGTCGAGCGGGTTCGTAACGTTTACCTCTTGCTCATCATCCGCTTCGGCCGTGACCGCAAACTCAACGGCCGCAGGCTCGACCACATCGGCCAACTCGGCGTTCAGATCGGCGAATGACGCGCTCGGATCGGCGGGCCGTTCAGGTTCAGCCGGCGCGACCGTGTGCCACTCGAACTCGCTCGTCTGCGTTACCGGCGGCGCGCTTGCCGCGGGCGGCACGGTGAACAGGTCTGTCGCGCCGCTATTGCTCTCGAACAGACTGCCGAAGGCCGGTGTTGCAGTAGCAACAGGCGCAGGCGTATCCGGCGCGGGCGGCATCATCTCCGCCATCGGCGCGGCGATTTCGGCTTGCGCCGTGTCTGCACGGGTCATGTCTGTGCCAAGCAGTTCGTTGAGCGCGGAGAGACGTTCGGCGTAGCCCTGATCGAAGGGCACGAGGCGGACGAGATGCTCAAGCGCGTTGCGCTCTTCGTCGTGGAGTTGCTGCGCTTGCGCGGCTTCGGCGAGCCGTTCGAGCGCGATGCGCATGCGGTCGTCGTCGCGCTGCCACGTGTAGATGCGCAGCAGCAGGCGCAACGCTTCGATGTTCTCAGGATCGCGCGCGAGCGCTTGATTCAACAACTCAAGCAGCGTCTTTTCCTGTCGCTTCGCGAGCGCCGGCTCGACCGTCCGCACGAGTGCGCGGATGGCATTGACGGCATCGCCTTGTTGCAAGTAGAGCTGTGCGACCTCGAAGAGCAGCGGATAGTTAGCTAGATCGGCCGTGACCAATTTTTGCGCGGCGCGGTCGGCGGCGGGCGCGTCCTCCGCGTCGAGATAGACGCGCGCCAGCATCGCGTGCAGTTCCGCGTCGGCGGGCGCTTGCGCGACGGCGTCTTCGAGCACGGCTGCGGCTTCCTCGTTCGAGCCGAGCGCGAGGTTCGCGTCCACCAGTCCTTGCAGAATCTCGTGGCTGTAGGGGCGCAGGTCGCGCGCGAGCGTGAAGGCGCGGAGCGCGCCCTGATAATTACCGCGCGCGTGCAGGCGCGTGCCGGCTTCGGCAAACGCGGAGGCCGCCTCGTCGCGCATGCCTTCGCGCATGAAGCCTTCGGCCAGCCGTAAGCGTATGTCCGCGTTCTGCGGATCGAGATCGGCGGTGCGCCGCAACGCTTCCAGCGCTTCGCGCAGCAGCTTGGCGCGCCCGCAGGTATCGGCGATGAACAGATACTGCGCGCGGGCCTCGACGATCAGCCCCTGCTGCTCGTAGAGCGCGGCCAAACGTTGCGCGACACTCAATTCGTCAGGGCGCAGCCGCGCCACCTTCTTGTAGATGGCGATGGCTTTGAGCGCGAAGCCCTGCTCGCGATAATGATCGCCGACGCGGACGAAACATTCGACGGCTTCCACCTGCTTGTCGAGGCGCGCGTAGAGATCGCCGAGCGTGTTGAGCGCGGTGAAGTCGTCCGCATCGGCATCCGAGATGCGCCGATATTCCTGCACGGCCGCGGCGATCTTGCCCTGCGCAAGATATTTCTCAGCCGCGCTAACAGCCTTTGCCTTATCGAATGCCATGAAGAATTAAACTTGTGTCACACGGGGGATACGGACACTGGCGTGGCGGAACGAGGAGACCGACCTTAATAAAAGTGTGACTGTGTCCGGAAGATATCTGCCCCTTGATGGCCCCTAAGCCCACCCGTAGGTGACGGGCAAATTCCAAGTTAGCACGCGCGGTCAACCAGCGTCAACAATCCATTTCCGCGTCCTTTTCTGCGCGCCTTTGCGTCTTTGCGTGAGGTTATTCTTTCGTGCGCAAGAGTCTTATGCAAAGGCGTAAAGCCGCCAAGGAGGCCGCGGAGAGAGCGGGGCACAATGTTTGTTAACGGCCGGCCGGCCGTGCATACTTAGCGCGCGACGAAGGACGAACGCGAGCCACTTGCCTGCCAACTTGCCAACTTTAACCCCAGCCGCCGACTCTGTCGCCGCGCGATTGGCACAAGGCACGATCCTCGCGGGTCTGTGCCTTTATGCTATTTTCGCGCCGCACTCGATTGCAGCATCGTGGGTCGGGCTATCGCTCGTCGTGCTCGGCTGGCTCGCCCGCACCCTCGACACGCGCCGCACCGGTCTCAAACGCACCCCATTCGATCTACCGCTCTGGCTCTTCTTTGCCTGGAGCATCCTCTCAGCCCTCTGCTCCGCCGAGCCGCGCGTCAGCCTGCTGAAACTCATCTCGGTCAGCACCTTTCTCATCTACTATTGCATGCAGGCCGTCCTGACGCGGCGCACGGCCAGCCTGCTCGCGGGTCTGCTGCTCGCGTCGGGCTGCGCGGGCGTCGTGTGGAGCATCGCCGAGACGTTGCTGGGGCGCGGTGTGGTGATCGAGACGTTCACACCCGACAGCCCTTTGCGCGCGACGACGCACTTGCAAGTGGGCGACGCCGTCTGGCGCGTCAACGGCCGGCACGTGAACTCCATGACCGAGTTGGCGGCCGAGATCAGACGCGCGCCGACGGGCACACCTTTGCGGCTCAGCGTCATCACGCACGGCGAGCATGTCGAATGGACGGGGCCGCCGGTGACGGACGAGCTAAAAAACTCCGCGCCGCCCGCCGGTCTCTACGGCACACAGCGCACGCACCGCTTCCGCGCCTCAGGTTGGACGCGCCACTACGAGACCTTCGCCGAGCTACTGCAAATCCTCGCGCAACTCGCGCTCGGTGGCGCGCTCGCGCTCTTACAACGACGCGCCGCACGCACAACGAATACGCGCCTGCTCATCGCGCTCTATGCCGCCGCCTTCGTGCTATTAGCGGTCGGCATCGCGCTGACGGCGATGCGCACGGTGTTGTTCGCCTTCGTCATCGGCGCGTGCGTCATGCTGTTGCGCTGGCGCACGGACGCGTCGACGCGTGCGCGCGTGGCCGTGCTGTGCGTGGTCGCGCTCGTCTGCGCGCTCGGCGCGTTCGCGGTCTGGCGCACGCGCGCGGGCGGCGCGTTGAGTTTGCAGGACGATAGCGCGCAACTGCGGCGCGAGGTCGCGCGCCAGACGCTCGCGCGTATCCCCGTGCATCCCATCTTGGGGCACGGCATGGACGCGGTGCATCTGCACTGGCAAGAGTGGGGCTTTCCCGGCACGAACATGCTGCACGCGCACTCGACGCCGCTTCAACTCGCCTTCGACCGTGGACTCCCTGCGCTCCTCCTCTGGCTCTGGCTGATCTTTACTTTCTGGCGCTACACCACGCGCGCCGAACGACGCTGGCGCGATGCGGACGACGCGGCCACACACGGACTCCTCCTCGGCGCAACCGGCGCACTCGCTGGCTTCTCGGCCAGCGCACTCGTCAACTACAACTTCGGCGACGCCGAAGTGACCTTGTTGCTCTGGTGGCTAATGGGCGCGGTCGTCAAGACAAATGATGAATGATGAATGATGAACGCGAAATGATGAACTGAGAACGATTTGGCTTTCATTCATCGTTCCGCATTCATCATTCATCATTTTCTTTTGTCCACTGCTCCAACAACGATTTGAGTTCGGGATGACTCAACCCCTCCTTGCGCCAGGCGTAGTGGCTGAGACCGGCGATGGCGTTCCACGTCGGGTGATAGCGGTCGTAGATGTCGGCCGCATGCATGTCGCCCCAACTGCCGTCGCGGTTCTGCTGCGCCAGATAAAACTCTATGGCGGCACGCAACGCCGCATCATCTTCACTGACGCCGAAGGCGCGCAGCGAGTCCATCATCTCGCCGAGCATGTCCGTCTCTTTGCCCGCGACGGCGGCGCGCAAGTGCGCGTGCAGGAAGGCATATTCTACGGGCAGCAGGCGCGGCGACAGACGTGCTTGGCTGTAGTTGTTCAGCGTATAGACGACGTGCGTGATCGCGTAAATGGCATCATAGAACTCTTCATCTTTGCCTTGCGCACGGGCAGGATAGGGGCGCAGGGTTGGCAACCACTTGAGCGCATCCGCGTAGTGCGCGCCGAGCGTGACGCCGTAGCGGTCGCCGACGTAAGCGGTGATGAGCGCGTCGTACCACACGTCGTAGCGCGTTCTCATTTGTAGCGGGCGATGGCAGATGCGGCAAGCTAGCGTGCCGCGCGGATTCTCCGCACCGTCATACTCACATTCGTCGGGCACGTCCGCGGGCGGCGGCTCGGTCAAGGGATCGAAGAGGAGATAGGCGCGGGCCGGAAATTGCCGGGCCGCGCGTCGGAGCGTCCGCTTCATGCGCTCGTCGCGCACACCCAAACTGTCGGCCGCGTCGTTGCCGAAGACAAAGTCCGCGACGGTCGCGGCGTCCGCATCGGCGGGCAGCGCGCGGTGTTGCACCCGCCACAGGCGCGCACGCTCCACGCCCATGCGATGCGCCGTGCGCTTTGTGGTTTCGTCATTAACCGCAGCCGAGAGTGTGTAGAAACACCAGAGATAGTCGTCGCCGTAAGCCGCGAAGTTGGCCCGGTCGCGCGCGGTGCGATAGATGAAATGCAAGCCTCGCGTGATCGCCCGTAACCGATCTGCTTCGGTGAACCGCGCGCCGGGCCAGAGCGGCCGCACGGCGTGGGCCGCATGACCGTGTGCGTGTGCCGGTTGCGCACGCACGCCGCCCGTTTGCAGGCTGAAGACTAAAACGATGCTGAGCGCGATGGCGCGCAACGGTCTCGCGGGCTTGTGCTGAGTTTGCTTCGTGTCCCTGCGTGTGGCTGCGTGTTTCATCTGGTCAGATCACATCGGCGAAGCTACGGCGCGTCCGGGCGAACCACCAGTAGCCGGCGAGGAAGAGGACAAGCGCGAACAGGGTGAAGTACAACAACCCGCGCCAATCGGGCGGCGCGCCTTCGAGCAAGATGCGGCGGTAGTTGCGCACGAGCGGCGTGAACGGATTCGCGTTGATGAACGGTTGAAAGCGCGGCGGCACGACCGATTCGGGATAGATGATCGGCGTCAGAAACATCCACGCGACGAGGACGAGACCGAGCGCCTGCCCCGTGTCGCGCAAGAACACGCCGAGCGAAGCGAACAGCCACGCCGCGCCGAGCGTCGCCAGCAGTTGCGGCACGACCAACACGGGCCACCACAAAATGCTCGCGTGCAGTTCACGATGGATGACGAGCGTGGCCACGAGCAGCACGAGCGTGCCGCACAGTTGCGTGAAGAACGCGGCCAGCACGCCCGCGACCGGCAAGGCTTCGAGCGGGAAGACCACGCGCTTGACGAGATTCGCATGCGCGACGATCACGTCCGCCGCGCGTTGCGCCGACTCTTGAAACGTCGTCCACGGCAACAGCCCGCAGAACAAGTAGAGCGCGTAGTCCCACGTCGTGCCGCGTGCGCCGAAGCGCGCCCCGAATAGCCCCGCGAAGATGAACGTATAGATCGCGATCATCACCGCCGGCGTCAGCACGGCCCACACCACGCCCAAGACAGAGCCGCGATAACGCGCAGCCAACTCGCGCCGCACCAGCGACTCGATCAACTCGAACCGGCGCGGCAACTCAAACAATGGTCGCCACACCGCCCGCCTCGCCGTCTGCGCGGATAACATGCGGGGCATTGTAAACGAAGAGTAGGCAGTAGGCAGTAGGCAGTAGGCAGTTTGTTTGCTGTCCGGCTGACGCATACACCGCTTGCGGGCGCAGGCTATCGGCATTTTCACTGCCTACTGCCTACTGCCTACCGCCTACTTGTTATAGAATCTCGTGCATGAGCAACGCACTGCGCGTCGAGGGCGTGGCGAAGCAGTATCGCATCTATGAACGACCCGTTGACCGGCTGAAGGAGACGCTGACGCGCGGGCGTTGGCAGTGGCATCGCGAGTTCTGGGCGCTCAAGGAGATCAGTTTCGAGATCGAGCGCGGCACGACCGCCGGCATCATCGGCCCGAACGGTTCGGGCAAGTCAACGCTCTTGCAGATCATCGCGGGCACGCTCGACCCGACGCACGGCCACGTCTGGGTGGACGGGCGCGTGGCCGCGCTCCTTGAGCTTGGCGCGGGCTTCAACCTTGAGTTCACCGGGCTGGAAAATGTTTACATGAACGCCGCGCTGCTCGGTTTCTCGAAAGCCGAGACCGAAGCGCGTTTGCCGTTGATCGAACGCTTCGCCGAGATCGGCGACTTCCTGCACCAGCCGGTGAAGACCTACTCCTCCGGCATGTACGTCCGCCTCGCCTTCGCCATCGCGGTCAACGCCGACCCGGACATACTGATCGTGGACGAGGCGCTGTCGGTGGGCGACACGATCTTCCAACATCGCTGCGTGCGGCGCATCAAGGAGATGCAGGAGAACGGCACGACTATTCTCTTCGTCTCGCACGAGCCGACGCTTGTGCGCGCCCTCTGCTCGCGCGCGATCCTGCTTTATCAAGGCGCGATGATCGCCGACGGCGCGCCGGTTGACGTGCTCAATCGCTATCAACGCCTGATCATGGCGAGCGAGGCTGCTTACAAAGCGGGCGAACGGGCCGACGCGCATGAACAACAAGCGGGCGCTGCGCCACTTGCGCCAGCCAATGCCGAGAGCGAACGCACGCCGCTGCAATATCAGTACCGGCACGGCAACGGGCACGCCGAAGTGCTCGCCGCCGAGTTACTTGATGAGCAAGAACAACCCGCCGAGTTGATCGAGACGGGCGCGCTCGTGCACATACGCATGCGCTTCCGCTTTCACGCGGACGCGGCGCACCCCGTCTGTGGCTTTATGATTCGCAATCGCCACGGCATCAACGTCTATGGCACGAACACTGAACAGCGCGGGCTGGAATTGGGCGCGGCGCAGGGCGGCGACGTGTTGGAAGCGACGTTCGCGTTCAACTGCTGGTTGGGCCAAGAGCATTATTTCGTCTCAGTCGCGGTACACTCGCCCGACGGCGTCGCCTACGATTGGCTCGACGGCGTCATCTTCTTTCGCGTCGCCTGCGCCGTCGAGATGGAAGGACTCGCCAATCTCAACGCGCGCGTCACCGCGCGGCGCGTCGGCGCAACCACGACGCTCAACACTGTACAGGCATAAAATGCAGCGCGCCGCCTCGTGTTTTCGGCGCGCAGACTAAGATGATGATCGAAGCGAATAAGCAGTTCGTTGAACCGGCAGCGGCCGCGCAGAGCGACGCCGTCGCGCCCGCCGTGTCACCGCTTGGCGTCCCGCCGCTTGAGTTGCAACCCGTGGCGGCACACGCGCCGGCCGCACGCTATCAACTCGCCGAGCTTGTGCGCTATCACGACCGTGCGTTCGTCACGCACGCTTATGCCGCGCTCTGCCGCCGTGCGCCGACGGACGCGGAGTTGGCGCACACGCTCGACGATCTGCGCGCGGGCCGGCG
>JANMAD010000292.1:0-3411 GCA_031359515.1 Acidobacteriota bacterium
CGCGCTTCGCCTAGCTCGCCACGGTTCTGATACATCACGGCTAAGTTATGCGAAAGATTTGCAGCCTGTGCTTCAGATTGTGCAGAACGCGCGGCTTGCAATGCCGACTTGCCGATGCGTAGCGTCTCATCCCAGTAGCCGCGCACGCTCAGCATACTGTTCATCGGGTATGCCAAGCGCATTACGCTCGCCCAATCTTCCTGCGCGAACGCCGTCTCAACCGCGCTCAACAAATTATCTCTCTCCACTTCGAGCGCGTCGTAATCCTGCGGCGTCTCCTGCTCGTGCGCTATGGCGTAGCGCACAAAGTATGCGACGAAGCGGCGACGATACTCGTCAGCATCGGTGTCTTGCCGCAGCCGCGCTTTAGCCAACTCGCGCGTTAGCCCGCGCAGGATTAACCGCTCGTTCCCCGCCGTTGTCTCGACCAGCCACAACGCGGACAGGTTCTCGACGGCTCGCTCCAAGCGCGGCAGGTCGTCGCCGAAGCCGGCCGCTTCCGCCAACGCCTCGCGCGTCGCGCTCGGCACGAACAGCGTAAGCGCGAGCAACACCGCGCGCCCGTCGTCGCCCACCTGCGGCAGATTGAAGGAGCGATCAAAGACGCGCTCGGCGGCATCGCCCTTGCCCTGCGCCAGATAGTCCAGCGCGGTCTGCGGCTGGTGCGCCAACTCGATCTGCTTGACCACCCATTGCAGGACGAGCGGATTCGCCTCGCACTTCACGATGAGATCATCCGTGTCCAGTCCGGCGAAGTGATCGGGCTTGCGCGTCTGCCCGATCAAGCGGCGCACGAGCTCGCGCGCCTCATCCAACTCCATCGCGGCGAGCGCGACGCTGCCCACATCGCCGCGCCTCGTGTCGCCGCGCGTCGTGATGAGCGCAGAGCACGCGGCGCGCTCGGCAAGGAAGTCGAGACAGCGCGCTTGCTCCTCCGGCGTAACCGTCTCGAAGTTATCCAGCACGACGAGCGCGGGCGCGGCGGCGAGCACTGCCAGCACCTGCGGCTCTTTCTGTTCGAGCGCGAGCGGGCGCAGGTCTGCGCGCCCGAACTGCGTGGCGATCTCGTCGAGCAGCGTGGACAGCGTGAAGTCCGCCCGCGCAAGCGCGCTGACCCATGCGATGCGCTGCGGAAACGTTTCACTCAACTCGCGCGCCGTCTGCGCCGCCAGCGTTGTCTTGCCCGTGCCGCCCGGCCCCGACAGCGCAACAATTTGCGCCCGCTCCGGCGCAAGCTCTGCCTTCAACCGCGCAAGGATGTCGTGCCCCTCTGTGTCGCGCCGTGCGATGAAGCCGACGACGGGCGGGCGCGGCAACGTGACGGGTAGCGGCGCGCTTGTCGTGCCAGTCTGCGCGGCGGTAGTCACACCCGCAGGCTTTGCCAGTAGTGCCTCGACAACATCAGCGATGCCTTGCGCCGCATTCAATAACGCTTCATCTTGATCATCCCATCTCGTGACAGGCGTCGCGCCGACAGGCAAGACTTGGAGATCGGCGAACTGCGTCCGTTGCCAATCGCACGGCCGCAAGATGACGGCGACGATTCGCGCTTCCCCTGCCTTGTGCCGCTCCATTGCTCGGGCCATTTCAATGTCGTAGCAATAGTCGGAGCGAATAAAGTCAGAACTGACCAGCAGCAGGATGACGTGCGCCGAGTTCAGATGCTCATCAATCTTGCCCTTCCAATCTTCACCCGGCTTGATGTCGCGGTCATACCAGTGCTTGATCTTACCGGCACGTCGCAAAGGGCTAAGATGGCCTTCCAGTTCATTGCGCAGGGCTTCGTCCTTGTGCGCGTATGAGCAGAAGATTTCGACCGCCCCGGTGGGTGTGGGATTGGTGGGCATCGCCAAGTCCTTTCTGAGTTTGACGGACTATAACATCTATTTACTTTCTATCGGTGCGTTCGCTTCTTGCCACGCCTTCCAGCCGCCGGCCATGGAGTGGACGTTGGTGTAGCCCATGCGTTGGAGGTTGTCGGCGGCGAGGGCGGAGCGGTAGCCGCCGCCGCAGTAGAGAATCAGTTCCGCGTCGTGGTCGGGCACGCGCTGTTCGATGTCGCGTTCGATGATGCCGCGCCCCAGATGTTCCGCGCCGGTGGCGTGCGCTTGCTGCCATTCGTTGTCTTCACGCACATCAAGCAACAGAGCTTGCGGGTTGGCGGCTAAGCGGGCGCGGGTTTCGGCTACGTCAAACTCGCGGATGCGGGTCTTGGAGTCGTCAACTAACTTGATATAGTTTGCGGAATGTTGCATCGGTGTTCGTCCTCGCTTTGTCTTTTCGTCGCTGGCTGAAAAACGTGTGACGCATTATAATCCCGGTTTGCAAGACCATCCATAGCACAATCTTAGACGGAGCAGCGGCGCGGGCGTGTGCGTGCGGTGCGCCATTTTCACGAGAGAGGACGAGAGAGCTTTGGCGAGCGAACAGTTTGACGTGACGATTATCGGCTCGGGCCCCGGCGGTTATGTGGCGGCGGTGCGCGCGGGGCAGTTGGGTTTGAAGGTGGCGTTGGTCGAGCGCGACAAGCGGCTCGGCGGCACGTGTACGCTGCGCGGTTGCATCCCGACGAAGCAGCTTTTGATGTCGGCGCACGTCTATGAGCAGGTGCAGCACGCGGCCGAGTTTGGCGTGCAGGCGAGCGACATCAAGCTCGCTTTCGCCGACGTGCAGAAGCGCAAAGAGCGCGTGGTGTTAAAGAACTCGAAGGGCATCGAGTATCTGATGAAGAAGAATAAGGCGACGGTGTTCAAGGGCACGGGGCGGCTCGCGTTGCCGGGCAAGGTCATCGTCACGGGCGAGGACGGCACGGAGCAGACGATTGAGTCGAAGAACATCATCATCGCCACGGGGTCGGTCGTGCGCCCGATCAAAGGGTTCGAGACGGACGGCGTGCGCGTCGTCAATAGCGATCACATTTTAGAGTTGAAAGAGATACCGAAGTCTTTGATCGTGATGGGCGCGGGCGCGGTCGGCGTCGAGTTCGCGTCCGTTTATTCGCGCTTCGGGGCGGAGACGACGATTGTCGAGTTGCTGCCGCACCTGTTGCCGCTCGAAGACGAGGAAGTGTCCGTCGAGTTGGAGAAATCTTTCCGCAAGCGCGGCATCAAGTATTCGTTGGGGACGAAGTTGGAGAAGATGGAGCAGACGGACAAGTCGGTTGTCGTGACGGGCAAGAACGCGAAGGGCGAGGACGTGCGGCTGGAAGCCGAGATGTTCCTCGTCGCGGTCGGGCGTATGCCGTATCTCGAAGGCTTGGGGCTTGAGGGCACGAAGATTAAGGTTGAGCGCGGGGCGATTCAGGTGGACGAGTTTTGCCGCACGGGCGAGCCGAACGTCTTTGCCATCGGCGACGTGATCCCGACGCCGTGGCTCGCGCACCTCGCGTCGAAAGAAGGCATCCTCGCCGTC
>JANMAD010000295.1:0-4101 GCA_031359515.1 Acidobacteriota bacterium
GGACGCGCCTCCCCTGCTCAAGTTGGGCTGGCGTGATTATTGACGCCGCTATCACTCGACTTAAACAGGCTGACACACGCCGACGATGGCAAGAACGCAAGGCAAGGCGTGCCCAGAAGATAGCGACCTAACTACTATTCTACTGCATCGTGCGGGATAATACGCGTTCATAGCGCATTATCTCGCGCTGTGCGGGATAATACTCGGATTAGCGGGATTATCAAGCTTGCTGTTGGATAATCCCGGATTCAGGCGTATTATCAAGCTCCTCGCGTGCCTCTAACGTGTCGTGCAGGAAGGTGGATACCTCACATGGCAGCCAAACCTAAATTGCTGGAGCAGGTGCGCCTCGTCGCCCAACTTAAGCACCTCAGCCTGAAAACGGAACAGGCGTATGTCCAATGCATCCGCCGCTTCATCCTCTTTCACCAGAAGCGTCACCCGACGGAGATGGGCGTGGCGGAAATTCGCGCCTTCCTCTCGTATCTGGCCACCGATAGACACGTCGCTGCTTCGACCCAGAACGTCGCCCTCAGCAGTTTGCTCTTCCTCTATCGTGATGTGCTCAAACAAGACTTGCCACGCATCGAAGGCATCGAGCGGGCGCGGATGCCCGTGCGCGTGCCGGTAGTGCTGACCCGCGCCGAAGTGGCGGCCGTGCTCGCGCATCTGTCGGGCCTTAATCATCTCGTGGTCAGTTTGCTCTATGGCGCGGGCTTGCGCTTGCTGGAATGTTTGCGCCTGCGCGTGCAGGATGTTGATTTCGAGTCGTATCAGATCACCGTGCGCAGAGGGAAGGGCGCAAAAGACCGGCGCACGATGTTGCCTCAAACTGTCGTCGCGCCGTTGCGCCGCCAACTCGGACAGGTCAAGCTATTGCATGAGCGCGATGTAGCCGAAGGATACGGTGCCGCACGTTTGCCATCTGCGCTCGCCGTCAAGTATCCGCGCGCCGCCAAAGAGTACAAGTGGCAGTTCGTTTTCCCAGCCACACACCGCGCGGCTGATCCGCGCTCAGGCCATATCCATCGGCATCATCTACACGAATCTGTGATCCAGCGCGCGGTTGGCCGCGCGGTACAAGCCGCGCAACTCACCAAGCCGGCCAGTTGTCATACCTTCCGGCACAGCTTCGCCACGCACCTGCTTGAAGCGGGTTACGATGTACGTACCATACAGGAGTTACTCGGACATAAGGACGTGCGGACGACGATGGTTTATACGCACGTCCTCAATCGGGGCGGGCGTGGCGTGTGGAGTCCGCTCGACGCAGCGTAAGCAGTCCGCACGCTAGGCGCATTGCTAGGCGGCGGTCGCTTTCTCCGCGGGTTGCCAGCGTAGGACGGGTTTGCGCGCGGCGGCGGCTTCGTCGAGGCGGCCGATGCGCGTGGTATGTGGCGCTCCCAAGACCAGTTCGGGCGTGTCTTGCGCCTCTTGCGCGATGGCGCGCATCGCGTCAATGAATTGCTGTAACTCTTGCTGCCCGACCGATTCGGTCGGCTCGATCAACATCGCGCCGGGCACGATCAGCGGGAAGTAGATCGTCATGGGATGAAAGCCGTAGTCAATCAGCCGCTTGGCGATGTCGAGCGTATGCACGCCCTTGCGCGTCTGTCGTTTGTCCGTGAAGACGACTTCGTGCATCGGCGGCGCGTTGAAAGGTTTATCGTAATCGCTCGTCAGCCCGTGCGCGATGAAGCGCGCGTTCAAGACGGCCGCTTCGGTCGCTTCGCGCAATCCGTCAGCGCCATGCGTCAGGATGTAACTGAGTGCGCGTAGGTGCATGCCGAAGTTACCGAAGAAAGCTTTCACGCGCCCGACCGTCTGCGGTTGATCGAAATCAAGTTTGAACTCAGCACCAGCTTTGACCACGCGCGGCACGGGCAGAAACGGCGCAAGCTCCGCAGTGCAGCAGCAGGGGCCTGAGCCGGGGCCGCCGCCGCCGTGCGGGGTCGAGAAAGTTTTGTGCAGGTTCAAGTGGATCACGTCCACGCCCATGTCGCCGGGCCGCGCCCAACCGACGAGCGCGTTCATGTTTGCGCCGTCCATATAGACCAGTCCGCCCGCCTCATGCACGATGCGACAAATCTCGCGTATGTTCTGCTCGAACAGCCCGACCGTGTTCGGGTTCGTCAACATCAAGCCCGCCACGTCGCCGCTCGCGCACAACTCGCGCAAGTGATCCAGATCAGTCAGCCCTTCAGCCGTGGAGCGAATCGTCTTGACGGTGAAACCGGAGAGGTGCGCCGACGCGGGGTTCGTGCCGTGCGCCGAATCGGGAATGAGCATCACGTTGCGGCGCGGCACGTCGCCGTCTTTCACGCCGTCGCGCGCATCAAGAAACGCGCGGATGATCATCACGCCGGTCATCTCGCCGTGCGCGCCCGCCGCCGGTTGCAGCGAGATGCCGGCCAGCCCCGTGATCTCCGCGAGATGTTGTTGCAACTCGTAGATGACTTCGAGCGCGCCCTGTGCGTCCGCGACCGGCGCGAGCGGGTGCAAATTCGCAAAGCCGGGAATGCGCGCAACCTTTTCATTCAAACGCGAGTTGTACTTCATCGTGCATGAGCCGAGCGGGTACATGCCGAGGTCTATGTTGTAATTCCACGTCGAGATGCGCGTGAAGTGGCGCACGACATCAACTTCAGAGACTTCCGGCACGCCCGCGAGATCGTCGTCGCGGCGCAGGTGCGCGGGCAACAATTCGTCGAGCGGGGTCTCGTCCACGTCGAGCGCGGGCAACATGTAGCCTTGGCGGCCGGGCTGCGAACGCTCGAAGATCAAAGCTTCGTTCTGCGTGATGTGTGTGGTGGCTTTGGCGGTCATGCGGTTAACTCTTTGCAGCCGGTGACGAGCGCGTCGATCTCTGCGCGGGTGTTTAGCTCGGTCACGCAGACGAGCAAATCATTAAGGCGTGTTGGCGCATAGTTTGAGAGCGCCAGCCCGCCGGTGATGTTGTGCTCGGCGGCGAGACGGCGCAGCAACTCGGCCGCCGCGAGGGGAGCGCGCACGATAAATTCGTTGAAGCGGGGCGCAGAGTAGGGCAGGGAAAAGCCCGCGAGCGCGCTGAGCTGGCGCGCGGCATAAGCGGCCTTCTGCGCGCATTGCATCGCGACCTCTTGCAAGCCCTTGCGCCCCAGCGTCTCCATGTAAATCGTTGCGGCGAGCGCGATCAAGCCTTCGTTCGTGCAGATGTTCGACGTGGCCTTCTCGCGGCGTATGTGCTGCTCGCGCGTGGCGAGCGTCAACACGAATCCGCGCCGCCCTTCTTTGTCATACGCGATGCCGACGAGCCGCCCCGGCATCTGCCGCGCAAATTTCTCGCGCGTCGCGAACAGTCCGACGTAAGGGCCGCCGAAACTCACCGGCACGCCGAACGATTGCCCCTCCGCGACTACTATGTCCGCGCCGCATGCGCCCGGCGCACGCAACAGGCCGAGCGACATGCTCTCCGTCACCACTACAACCAGCAGCGCGCCGACTTTGTGTGCGCGCTCGGCCAATGCTTGCAAGTCTTCGACACAGCCGAAGAAGTTTGGCGATTGGATGACGATGGCCGCCGTCTGCTCGTCGAGTTGCGCCGCGTTGTCGAGGTTGGTCAGCCCGGTCTGCTCGTCGAGCGCGGCCTGTTGCAGTTCGATCCCCGCGTGGGTCACGTAGGTCTCGGCGACGTGCAGATATTCCGGATGCAGCGCGGGTGAGATGATGACCTTGCGGCGGCGCGTGACGCGCTCGGCCATCAACACGGCTTCGGCTACCGAAGTCGAGCCGTCGTACATCGAGGCGTTGGCGACTTCCATGCCGGTCAACTGGCAGACGAGCGTCTGAAACTCGAAGATAACTTGCAGCGTGCCTTGCGAGACTTCGGGTTGATAAGGCGTATAGGCGGTGAAGAACTCGGAGCGTTGGATCAGCGCGTCAATGATCGTCGGCGCATAGTGCGCGTAAGCGCCCGCGCCCAAGAAACTCGGCCGGTAAGCGGCCTTGTTCTTCGCGGCGAGTTGGTCGAAGTACGCGAGCAGTTCCGGTTCAGAGAGCGCGGCCGGTGTGTTGAGCGGAGTACGCAGGAGTATGTCGGCCGGGATCGACGAGAACAGTTCT
>JANMAD010000306.1:0-4062 GCA_031359515.1 Acidobacteriota bacterium
AACAATTCTACAAAGGTTTCGGTTCAATGGACTCTCAAAAAGAGTCACACATTAGGTAGAACGAATGTCAGTGTATAGCTTCGGAATGGTCATAAGAGCGGTTCAACTGCTGATTAAGCGGAACGAGGATAGATAATACGCTGATTGGGCCTGTTATCAAGATGCATTCCGGCTAACGCGCCCACCCGGAGGGTGAGCCGGCATAACTCCGGTTAATCACGTTCGCACCGTCGCGTACAGCCCGACCATCGTTCCTCTTGACGCTCTCGCGGCGTGGTGTTAGGTTCAAAGTGTGGCTGTTGAAGGGATGGCCACGCGATCCGGTGACTCACGCCCCGTGCCATCCGCGCGGCCTTGCAGGCGCAAGGCGTCTTGCCCGGTGGCACGCGCCTTTAGTTTAAGGAGTCGGTTGTTGCTTACGGGACGCAAACTGCTGCTCGCGGACGATTCGCCGACCGTACAGAAAGTGCTCAGCCTGATCTTTGGCGATGAAGGCATGGAGGTCAGCGTGGTCGGGAGCGGCGCAGAGGTCATCACGGCGTTGGCGCAAGGCGCGCCCGACATCGTGCTGGCGGACGTGCTCATGCCGGAGCCGAATGGCTATCAGGTGTGTGAGCATGTGAAGCGCGCCGCGAACTTGCGGCACATTCCAGTCTTACTGCTGAGAGGCACGTTTGAACCTTTCGACGAAGCGGAGGCGCGCAGAGTTGGCGCGGACGGTGTCTTCATGACGAAACCATTCCAATCATTACGCGATCTGGTGAGCAAGGTGGGCAATCTGCTCGGCGGCCACGCGGACGAGAAACAGGCCGACGAACCCGACGCACCGGCAGCGTCGGCTGCGGCCGCAGACATACGCCCGCAGGCAAGCGCGGCCCGGGCGGGCGGCAATACTACGCCCGCTTATCCGTGGGAGCGTGCGCGTGCAGAGGATATGGCCACGAGCGCGCAGTCTGCGCCGCAGGCCCCGACATTCAACGATTTCGACGTGGACGATCAGACGATTCAGACCACCCCGGCCGCAGCGTTCGGCACACCGTCCGCGCCGCGCGCCGCGCCATACGATATGCAAGAGGTTGAGGCGGAGAATGACATGGCGCACACGCGTGCGCGCAACGAGTCCTTTGACATGCTTGATGCGGAACCGCAGCCGGTCGCGCCGCAGGCGCAGCCGGAGAGCATGGCCGAGATGAGCTATACGGGTCTGCCGGCCGCGCAGCCGGCCGAGCTTGCCACCCGCGCGGCCTATACGGCCGCAGCCGACGATGCGCTGCTCGATCTCGGCGACACGGTCGCACCCATTGCTGGCAATGAAGCCGACGAGTTCGTCCTCGATCTCGATGACGAATCGTATGCTGCGCCGCAACCTGCCGCGTCCGCGCCGCGTGTGATGTACGCCGAAGGCTTGGCCACTTCGGCCGCGGAAGCCGCCGTGCCGCTTGTCTCTACGGAAGCGCCGGCCACAGACATGCGTGCGCTCGCAGCTGACGCGCCGGCATACGCGCAACCGTCCCAAGCGGCGCAGTCATTTCCGCAGGGCTGGCCGGGCGCGGATATGGACGACACGTTGACCGGGCCAGCGCCGGGCGAAACCAGCGCCGCGCCGCCGGTGGATAATTTTGAGCCGCATACGCCCGACATGCCGGACGACGCCGCGCCGGAAACTGCTTGGCAGGAGACTGCGCAGCACGACGTGGCCGCGCAGGAGATGTCCGCGCCGTTAGCGACGACGGACGAGGTGTTGCCGCACGACGCGCCGGCTGCGGAGTCCGCAGTTGGCGGCGAGCAAGGCAGCGGCGCAATGCAGTTGTCGCCGGAGATGATTGACGCCATCGCGCGACGTGTCGTCGCGTTGATGTCGGACAGCGTCGTGCGTGAGGTCGCATGGGAAGTTGTCCCCGACCTGGCTGAACGTCTCATCCGGCAGCACATCGAGGACGAGCGGACAAAAGCGCAGTAAACGAACCCGGCGTATAAACAAACACGGATCGAGCTGGAGACGGCCAAAGATGAGCCGCCTTGCTCGATCCGTTTTTTTTTAGCTGTCAGCGATTAGCTGTTAGTTGTTAGCAGTCAGCCGCGACGTGAAAGGTGCAGCCGATTGCTTTACAATAACTGACGATTGAACAAAGAAAAATCAGAGCAGCAGGTTTAACAGCTAATCACTATCCATCATGGAAATTCCGAAGACCTACGACCCGAAAGAAGCTGAGACGCGCCACTACGCGCGCTGGGAGGCGCAAGGCTACTTCGCGCCGGAGATCAATCACGACCCGGCCGCGCCTGTCTATTCAATCGTCATCCCGCCGCCGAACGTGACCGGTTCGCTGCACATGGGCCATGCGTTGCAGCACACGATCATGGACGTGCTGACGCGCTACCGCCGCATGCGCGGCTATCGCACGCTCTGGTTGCCCGGCACGGATCACGCGGGCATCTCGACGCAGATTCAAGTCGAGAAGCAACTGAAGAAGGAGGGCCTGTCGCGCCACGACCTCGGCCGCGAGGAATTCACCGCGCGTGTGTGGCAGTGGAAGGAGCAATACGGCGGCGAGATCACGCGGCAGATGCGGCGCGAAGGCGCGAGCGTTGATTGGTCGCGCGAGCGGTTCACGATGGACGCAGGGCTGACGCGCGCCGTGCGCGAGTTCTTCGTGCGTTGTTATGAGGAAGGCTTGATCTATCACGGCGAGGGCTTGATCAGCTGGTGTCCGAAAGATCAGACCGCGCTCTCCGATCTCGAAGTTGAAAAAGAAGCGCAGGCGGGCAAACTCTATTACTTGCAGTATCCCGTCAAGGGCAGCGACCGGCGCGTGACGGTGGCGACGACGCGGCCCGAGACGATGCTCGGCGACACGGCCGTCGCGGTTAATCCGAGCGACGAACGCTATAGCGATCTATTGGGCGCGACTTTGGAGTTGCCGTTGACGGGGCGCGAGATTCCGGTTGTCGCCGACGATTTTGTCGATCCTGAGTTCGGCACAGGCGCGGTCAAGGTCACACCCGCGCACGACCCGAACGACTACGCGATGGGTCTACGCCACAAGCTGCCGCAAGTGAAAGTGATTGACCAGCACGCGCGGATGACCGACGAAGCAGGCGCGGAGTTCGCGGGGCTTGATCGCTACGCGGCGCGCGAGCAGGTTGTGCAAAGATTCGAGGAGTTGGGGCTGTTAGAGAAGGTGGTTGATTATGAATTCTCGATCACGAAGTGCGCGCGTTGCCGTACAGTGATTGAGCCACTTATTTCGACGCAGTGGTTCTTGAAGCAGGCGGAGCTTGGGCGCGCGGCGCTGGAGTTAATCAACGAGCGGCACGAGCCGCGCTTCGTGCCCGAAGTGCCGTATGAGAGGGTCTACGCAAACTGGCTGGAGAACTTGCACGACTGGACGCTCTCGCGCCAACTCTGGTGGGGGCATCGCATCCCCGCGTGGTACGACGAGACGGGCAACGTCTATGTGGCACGCACGGAAGAGGAAGCACGGGCGCGGGCCGGCACGGATAAATTAACGCAAGACCCGGACGTGCTGGACACGTGGTTCTCCTCCGCGCTGTGGCCAATCTCAACTTTAGGCTGGCCCGACGAAACGGAAGACTTGAAAACATTCTATCCGACTTCGGTGTTAGTGACGGGCCGCGACATTATCAATCTGTGGGTGTCGCGCATGATGATGACGGGGCTGAAATTCGCGGGACAGAGGGCGTTCGACGACGTGTTCATCACGGGCACGGTCTTCGATAAGCACGGGCAGCGCATGTCGAAGTCGAAGGGCAACGGCATCGATCCGCTCGACGTGTTCGACAAGTACGGCGTGGACGCGACGCGCCTCGTGCTGGCGCAGATCGAAGGCACGGACACGCGCTGGAACGATAATCTGGTAGAGTCTTTCCGCAACTTCGCCAACAAAATCTGGAACGCGGCGCGCTTCTGTCTGCTGAACTCCGAAGGCGCGACAGTGGGTAAAGGTTTCGCGGGCGAGCCGGCAAGTTGGGCCTTGCATGATCGCTGGATCATGTCGCGTTTGCACAAGACGGCGCGGACGGTCGCGGCGGCGATTGAGC
>JANMAD010000338.1:0-4447 GCA_031359515.1 Acidobacteriota bacterium
TTCGACACATTGTTGGTTAACAACCGCGAGACTTATCAATTCTTCTCAACCATTGCCGCGCAGACGCCCGGCATGGAAGTACGTCGCATCCTGCATGGCTGCCCACACTTTAGGTTGACCCGGACGGATCAGATGGCTGTCATGATCCCTTACTTCTACGCAGAGAAAGTTGATTATTCGCCCGTCTGGGAAGCACAGCACGAATCATCTTTGTACACACTTGCACAGCGGGATTTCGAGGCATTGTGGCAGGCGAACGAGCCGGACGCGAGCGCGCATTGAGTCGGCGGCCGGCGGCAGATTTTATGGCGGGGCGCAAGTTTTGGCACAGTTGGTGGCGCGCGTTGCTGGGAACGCTGCTCGTGTTCGGCGGCGCGGCGACGGCCGGGGTGACGTGGTGGGCGCGGCGGGCGGAGGAGTGGGAGACGGCGCGTTGGGGCGCGATCCTGTCGCTCGTCTTCGTCGCGTTGATCACGATCTTCATCGTGCCGCCGCTCTTGCGCTCGGCCCGCGCGGAGGTCGGGCGGTTCGATCCGGCTTTTCAGGTCACGACCGGCGGCGGCATCTTCGTCGGCATCTTTCTCGTCGTCGGCTTCGCCGCTTACAACACGGGCAATAATCTACTCTTCCTGCTCTTCTCGGTCTTAGCTTCGACGCTCTTCGTCGCATGGGCGGCGGCGCGGGCGATGTTGAGCGACCTCGTCGTCTCGGCGCGTTTCCCCGATCACATCTTTGCGCGCGAGCCTGCGCCCGTCCTCGTGCAGTTGCACAACACGAAGCGCGTCCTGCCGTCGTTCTCGATCCTCGTCGAAGCGCGTTGTCGCGCAGACGTGGACGAAGCCGCGCCCGCGCGTCGCCGTCTGCGTCGCCAGCGTGCGCGTTTCTTCAAACGCACGCTCGCCTACTTTCTGCACGTGCCGCATCGCACGCGCGGACAGCAGCGCGTCGAGCAGACCTTCGCGCGGCGCGGGCATGTCGTCGTCACCGGCTTCGAGTTGGCGACGCGCTTTCCCTTCGGTCTCTTCCGCCTGCGCCGGCATCTGCATGCGCCGCGCGACGTGGACATGATCATCTATCCGAAGCCCGAACCGCTCGGCGACGAACTGCACCTGCTGCCGATGAACGCCGGGCGTATGGTCTCGACGCGGCGCGGCGCGGGGCACGACCTGCACAGTTTGCGCGACTACCAGACGCAGGACGACGTGCGCTACATAGATTGGAAGGCGACAGCGCGTGCGCGTCGCTTGATGGTGCGCGAGTTCACCGCCGAAGATTTATGGCGCGTCCACATCGTCTTCGACACGCGCTTAAACGCGGAGACGGACGCCACGCAGTTCGCCGCGCGCTTCGAGCGCGGCGTGACACACACCGCCTCGCTCGTCGCGCACTTCATAGAGGAGCGCGCCGAAGTGCGGCTCACGCTCGGCGACGAGACGGGCGTTTACGGCGCGGGGCGCGAGCATCTGTATGCTTCACTGCGCCGCCTCGCGCTCATCCGCACAACAACCAATGCGGCTGAAACGTCGTCGCCGCAAGCCGATTACCTGCACACCATCGCCCCCCTGTCCGCCGAGTACGACGCGCATTACGTCATCCTGTTGACCATGACCGAGCCGGGCACGATCCCCGGCAACCTCTGGCGACGCGCGCACGTGATTTATCTGTAACGGAGTGAAATCTATTTAGTGGCAAGCCACGCACGCAAGCAAGTAATCTCCACAGTGCGCAGACTTGTGGGGCCATACTAACCTCAAGATATGAAACGCCACCTGCTAGGGATAATCGCCGGGATTCTTGTGTTCTGCCTGCTATGTTTTGCTTGGTGGTTGGCTCTCTATTATCAAGAGTGCGTAGGTCACGACCCGCCGTGCAGCGACCCTTACTATTGGAATAATCCAGAGTAGTTGCTAGGCCATATCTTGCCGGAGTTGAGCGGCGGCCGCGCGCCCGCTGCGTATGCAGTCGGGGAGACCTGCGCCCGCGTAGGCGTTGCCGGCGAGTTGTAGGGTGGGAAAGTTTTGTAAACGTTTATTGATGCGCGCGACGCGATTGAGATGGCCGAGGTGATACTGCGCCATCGAGCGCGGCCATTTTTCAACGTGCGCGAAAAGCGGCGCGGCTTCGATGCCGAGCAACGCACGTAAATCTGCTAGCACAGCCGCGAGCATCTCGTCTTCGTTGAGCGCGAACATCTCCGGTTGCAGCGCGCCGCCGACGAACGCGCGCAAGAGCGCGTAGCCTGCGGGGGCGCGACCCGCGAACTTCACACTGCTGAAGGTGCAGGCGAGCGTGGCGCGCCGTTCGATGAAGGGCACGACGAAGCCGAAGCCGTCGAGCGGGTGCGGGATGTCGGCGCGGCGATAGGCGAGATTGATGGTGGCGGTCGAAGCGTAGGGGATGGCCGCCAGCTCGGCGGCGAGTTGCGCGTCGGTCGCGCGCAGTAGGTCGGCGGTGGCGTATGCGGGCAGCGCGAGGCAGACGGCGTCGGCTGTGATCGGCTCGGCCGCGTTGATGGATAATCGCCATTGCCGTGTGGCCGCGTCGAAGTTGATCGCGTTGACGCGCGTGTTGAGTTTGATCGTGCCTTGCGGCAGCAGCGTAGCAAGCCGGTCAGTTAGCGTCTGCACACCTGCGTCGAACGAGAGGAAGAGGCTGTAGCGTGCGCCGCTCGTGCCCTGCGTCTGCGCGCGGCCCGCGCGTTTGCGCGCCTGCCACATAGCGCGTATGACGCTGCGGTGCGTGCGCTCCATCTCAAGAAAGCGCGGCATCGTCGCGCGCAAGGAGAGTTGTTCGGGGTCGGCCGTGTAGATGCCGCCGACCATCGGTTGCGCCATCCGCGCCAACGCCTCGCGCCCGAAGCGGCGGCGCACGAACTGCGCGAGGCTCTCATCATCAGCGCCGTTCGCGTCCGTTGCTATGCGGCGCGGCAGCACGAGATCGAGCGCCATGCGCGCCTTGCCCGGCCAACTGAAGATGTCCGTCGTGACGAACGACCAGAAGCGCGTGGGCGCGAGCAACTGAAACCCTTCAGGCACAGGGCGCAAGCGACCACCGCGCACGATGAAACTGCGCCGGTGCGTTTCGTTCGTTTCGATCAGACGCGACTCAAGCCCGATCTCTTTCGCGAGTTGGACTGCTTCCGGTTTCTCCGAGATGAATGAATCGGGGCCGCCTTCGAGTAGAAATCCATCGCGCTCATAAGTCCGCACCGTCCCGCCTACGCGGTCGCTCGCTTCCAGTAGCAACACTTCAAGCGGCCGAACTGACGACGCGCGCTCTTGGTCGAGTTGATACGCTGCGGCGAGTCCGCTGATGCCGCCGCCGATGACGACGATGCGGCGCGCGTTAGTTGGCTGCGGATTGTTCATGCGGCGCGGTGGGCGAGGGCGCGTGGGTTGCTTGGCCGGTGGCGGGCCGGGTTGCGCCCAAGAGACAACAGTCTATCGGACAGACATCGTGGCTCGGGCCGCGCAGACCGAGTGCGCGCCGCTCTACGTCCGGCTCGATGCGTTCGCGGATTAACTCGCGGATCATTTTGATAAACGTCGGGTGCGTGCCGACCGTCGCCGCGCGGATCATGTTGAGACCGATCTCGGCGGCGAGTTGACGCGCTTCGGTGTCGAGGTCGTATAGCACTTCCATGTGATCGGAGATGAAGCCGACGGGCGCGATGACGACATCGCTCGTGCCGTTCGCTTTAAGCTCGCGCAAATAATCACAGATGTCCGGCGCAAGCCACGGTTGCGTGGCCGGCCCCGAACGACTCTGAAAGACGAGTCGCCAATGCGCATGACCTGCGCCCGCAGCGACGAGCCGGCACGTCTCAAGCAACTGCGCTTCGTAAGCGCACCCTTGTGCCATCGAAAGCGGAATGCTGTGCGCGGTGAATGCGAGCTGAGTTGCGTCACGTCGTTCGTGAGGAATCTGCGCCAGCGCGTTTCTAACATTTTCAACGTTCGGCTCAATGAAGCCGGGATGATTGTAAAACGCGCGCAGTTTATCGATCTGCGGCGCGTCTGCGCCAACTTCGGCGCGTGCCCCCTCGATGTTCTCGCGATATTGGCGGCAGCCGGAATAAGAACTATAGGCGGACGTGACGAAGGCAAGCGCGCGTTTGATGCTGTCGGCGCGCATTTGCCGGAGCGTGTCGGCGAGCAGCGGCTGCCAGTTGCGATTGCCCCAATAGATCGGCAGGCGCGGACCTTGCGCGGCAAGTTCTGCTTGCAGCGCCGCGATCAGTTTGCGGTTCTGTTCGTTGATGGGGCTGACGCCATCGAACAGTTCGTAGTGATGCGCGACCGCTTGCATGCGCTCTGGCGGCACGTTGCGCCCGCGCAGCACGTTTGCCAGAAAGGGCATGACCTCGGCCATCGCTTCGGGGCCGCCGAAGGAGACAAGCAGGATTGCGTCGTAAGGTTGTTCCATGCTGAATGATTAAAAGTTCTGC
>JANMAD010000086.1:0-2335 GCA_031359515.1 Acidobacteriota bacterium
AAACTCGCCGCCGCGTTCGCGACCGACGTGCTGATCTACGATGCGGCCGGCGACGCCCCGACCGGCGCGCGGCTCTCGTTGCATGATCCGCTGCTCGCGGCCTCTGCGAGCTACGACGCAAAGAAATCGGCGCAGGGCAGCGCGGCGAGTACGAACGCGAACGAGCAGTCGCCGCAACCGGGCGCGGTGGCGCAAGCCACGCCGCCATCGGGTAGCGCGCCGTTATCATTCAATCCCGTCGTGCGGCTTGAATGGGTGCAGCCGGAAACTTTGCTCGTGCAGACCGGCTTCGTGCGCGTCTATCAAAACAACGAAGAGGTGCGCCGCTACCTGCGCTGGCACATCCTTCATCTCAGCCCGCAGGCCGCAGTGCTTAGCTAACGACAGACAGAAGACAACCGGCAGCAAAAGTCCAACAGGAGACCTTCCCCATGATCTACAACAGCATCGCAGACATCTACGCCGCGAACGATGATGTGCGGCGTCGCCTTGTCGAGCGCGCCGAAGGGTTAAGTGAGACGCAACTTGGTTATCGCGCGCAAGAGGGTGCGTGGTCTGCCGCCGAGATCGTCGAGCATCTCTCGATCATCGAGCGCAGTCTAACGCGCGTCATCCAGATGCTGCTGCACAAAGCCGAGAGCGCGGGCGTTGAAGCCGGCACGTCGCCGCCAATGCAGCCGTTCTCATTGGACGAGTTCGCCGAGCAGGCGCGCACACAGAAGTTCGTCGCGCCGGAAGAAGTGCGCCCGCGCGGCGATGCAGCCCTGCCCGACGTGCTAGTGAAGCTAAGCGAATCGCGCGCCGCACTCCGCGCCTTACAACCGCGCCTTGAAACGACGGACGGCACGCTCGCGCAATACCCGCATCCCATCTTCGGCCCGCTCAACCTCTACCAGTGGCTCGCCTTCATCGGTCTCCACGAAGCGCGCCACCTGCGCCAGTTGGAAAGCGTGTTGGCCGGCATGCCAGCGCACAGCGCATAAATGTGTGGCCTGCTCGCTTGGCTCGCGCTTGACTTGAACAAAGGCGCGGCCGAGATGTTAGAATGCGATTACTTGCTACAGTTCGCGCCACTGTCGGCGACGCTTCATTGTCAACTCTTATGCCCCTGTAGCTCAATGGTTAGAGCGACAGACTCATAATCTGTGGGTTGCAAGTTCAAGTCTTGCCGGGGGCAGATCAATTTAACTTTCTCACAACTCACCTATGTCAAACTCAAGGCAACGGTCAGAGGCGAAAATTTTGGGCATGTCGGTTGGGACAGCGTGCAACAGGCTCCGGCGCATGGTTATGCTTCACTTACTGCAACGGCATGGAGAGAATGTGTGCTTCAAGTGTGGCAAGTTGATTTTGCGCGTTGAAGAGCTAACGCTCGAACACAAGCAGCCGTGGCGGGCCGGCCGCGCGGCGCTGTTTTGGGACTTGGACAACATTGCCTTCTCGCATGCGCGCTGCAATCTGCGCACCGGCTGGGTCAGACGAGAAGTTGTCGCTGGCATGTTATGGTGTTCGGCCTGTAAACAAGCGCTATCTACCACATGCTTTCATAAAGAGACTCGCCAACGAACCGGCTATGCACAGCTTTGTAAAGACTGCGCAAACGCCAAGCGGAGGAAAATTAAAGCGCAGGGAGATTGTCAGCGTTGTGGCGCAAAACGCGGCACACGGCCTTTTCGCGTCAGTCATAACATCTGTTTTGTTTGTCATAACGCGCGGCAACACGCTTATAGTAAGAAGCAACAAGCGGAAACGGCTTAGCAAGGATAACGGGCGGGCGCGAGGTGGCTATGAAGAAGCTAAGAATCTTTGCTGCGTCGCCGTCGGACGTAGCCGCCGAGCGCGCCAAGGTTGAGACGGTCGCGGCCATGTTCAAGCCGTTGGCCGGTCATCTCGACCTCACGCTTGAAGTCGCTGCCCTGTCGCGTAACGCGCTGGAGACGACGATTGATCGGCTCGGTGCGCTCTCGCTGGTTGACGTGTTAGCAAGTGAAGAGCACTACGCCCTGCACCCGCTCACACGCAATTTCGTGCGCGACGAGTTGCAGGCCGACGCACAAATCGCGCGCGAGACGGGAACGCGCTTTGCCGGATATTGGGAGGCTTATGCATGGCGATACGGCGGCGATAGCAATGAGAGTTACAAGACCTATGACCGGCTCGAAGTCGAATGGATGAATCTCGACGCGGCGGCGGAATGGCTATGGCAGACGGCGGTGGTGCAGGGTGAGGATGTTGGTGATAAAGACGCAGCGCACTAGCCAAATCGTTCAACCTCTGCGCTGCGTCTTTATCACCAACATCCTCACCCTGCACCACCGCCGTCTGCCATAGCCAT
>JANMAD010000359.1:0-1964 GCA_031359515.1 Acidobacteriota bacterium
TCCGCCGTGCCGACAATGGCGCAGACGGGCGGCACGATCTTCGGGCAGGATCAATCAATGGTGCCGAACGCCATCCGGCAGACGGTCATTTTCGCCGCCGGCATCGCCTTCCTTATCGGCGCGCTGACCGTCATCTGGGGCGCGTTTCAATACTCGCGCCGGCAGGAATGTATGAACTGCTTTATCGGCGGCGGTCTCTTGATGACCATCGGCGGCGTCATCGCGCTCGTCAGCTACCTGTCTTCGGGGCGCGCCGTCTCCGTGGATCGCACGCTCAACTGAAGCCCGGACGGAAGCCTGCGCTGACGGCAGGCCGAAGAGACGCGCGCACGCTCTCGCGTCTTACCTGGCGGCGTCTCTTCGGCTGCTTTCAACCGCTCGCTACGCGCGAGTACAGAGAGTCCAGAACATGCAAGACTATCCAATGCGCGAGCGCATCTATCTACCGGTGGTGCGCTTCGGCGTCCCGCACACAGACTGGAAGTACGTCTTCTTAGTCACTCTCGCTGGTTTCGTGCTGCCCTTCATCTTTCGCATCACGATCTACGGCGTCCCTGCGCCGATGCTTACCGGCGTCGTCACGCTGGCGCTTGCGGTCGCGTTCTTCAACTTCATTCGCATCGGTCGGCGACCCTTCTGGTTTCAGCACACGCTGCGTGCGCTCATCAGCAGCCCGACACGCCGTGCGGCTTTACCCATAGACGACTTGAATGAGCCGTGGCTTAAAGCGCGCGCGGATGAAGGCGGCAGCCCTGCGCCGTCGGTTTTTCAATTCGAGCAGTAAAAACCCTTCGCCACAGAGAACAAAGATGGACATCTACACGATCATCGGAATTGCCGTCGCCGTGTGTGCCGCCGGACTCGGCACGGGGCTTGGTCTGCGTATCCTGAGCCTCAAACGTAGGAGCGGCGCGCTGATACAGTCGGTAGGCGTTGCGTGCAATACGGAGGAAAGAAGTGTGGCCGACACGGCGCGTCGTTGCCTGAGCAGTCCCGTTGGCTCGCGCCGCACAACTTCAGTTCATGGCATCAACGCCGATGGCTATCTGCGCCACACTGATGGGAGTTATACCAAAGCCTACCACCTGCGGATGCCCGCGACTCTCTACGCCGAAGGGGAGACGGTCGAGCGCCTGTACAACGACTGGGCGCGCACGCTGCAAAGCCTAAAACAGCAGAACTGCGTCGTGCAGCTTCGCCACGACGTTTGGCCCGACAGGGGGCGCGCCTTGGGCGCGCACATCAAAGCGCAAGCACACACGAAAGACACCTACATGCCAGCGCGGATGCTGCACACGGTGGGCTTAACGGGCACGGAGTCCGCGGCACGCGGGGCGCAGTATCAGGATGATCGCCTGACGCTGTGGGTGCGCGTGCCCGTGCGGCACGCCAATGACCCGTCGCGAGCGCGTCTCGGCCTCTTAGCTAACTTCTTTCCGGCGCTCGCGAAAGAGATGCGCAAACGAGGGTTGGCCGGTCTGCTACGCTCGGTTGCGACTGCGTGGACGCGAACCAATATTGAATCCTTGTGCGTGCGCGCACGCCTCGACGAAGGGGCGGCGTGCGAGGCGGCGAGCGAGCACTTTGCAGCGGTCGAGCACATGTGCCCGCTCGAACTACGTCCCTTCACCCGCGAGGAGATGTGGCATGAGGTCTATCGCTCACATCGCTTGAATGAGCGTGCCGCCCCGACCCTGCCTTTGGTCGAAGGCGCAGACCTGCGGCAACACCTGTGCGGCGAGGAGTTGACGGGGAGCGGGCAGTTCATCATGCACGGCGATTATCCGGTCGCCATCGTCTCTCTGTTCCGTCCGCCGACGCCCATCATTTCGGCGGGCATGTTGCGCGTGATGACCGCGAACCCGAACCTCGTCTTCCGCCACACAACAGTTGTCGAATACCTGACGCTCGACCAGGAGAAAGCGAAGACGCATCTCAGGGATCAGTCCAAAGACTTGAGCCGC
>JANMAD010000385.1:0-6922 GCA_031359515.1 Acidobacteriota bacterium
CGATTTGATTTTCGGCCGGCGCGTTGTAAAGTTGGGGCATAGATGGAAGCAACTGATTACTATGCCCACAGACACAACAACTACAACGGACAGATTCGAGCTCGCGGGGCGCGCGTTCACCTCGCGTTTGATCATCGGCACGGGGAAGTATCGCAGCTTTGATGAGATGAAGGCGGCGCATCGCGCGTCGGGCGCGGAGATGGTGACGGTGGCCGTGCGGCGCGTGCCACTTGATCGCAGCAGCGAATCGTTTCTCGATCATCTCGATCCGAGCCTCGCCATCTTGCCGAACACCGCCGGTTGCTACAACGCCGAAGACGCCGTCCGCACTGCCCGGCTCGCGCGCGAAGCTCTGCACACCGATTGGATCAAACTCGAAGTTATCGGCGATCAGACGACGCTCTTTCCCGATAACGAGCAGACGCTCGCCGCCGCGCGCACGCTGGTCAGCGAAGGCTTCATCGTGCTGCCTTACTTCAGCGACGATCTGATCATGGCGAAGAAATTGCTCGACGCAGGCTGCCCGGCCGTGATGCCGCTGGCCGCGCCCATCGGCTCAGGGTTGGGCGTGCAGAACCCGGCGAATCTGGCGATCATGCGCGAGCAGTTGCCCAACGCCACGATCATCGTTGATGCCGGCGTCGGCACGGCGAGCGACGCCGCGATTGCGATGGAACTCGGCGCGGACGCGATCCTGATGAACACCGCGATTGCCGAAGCGCGCAACTCCACGCAGATGGCCACCGCCATGCGTCTCGCCATCGAAGCCGGCCGGCTCGCCTACCTTGCCGGACGCATGCCCAAGCGGCTCTACGCCAGCGCGTCGAGTCCGCTGGCAGGAGTAATCAAGTAGGATAATCGAGTTCTTCCTTTGTGCTAAAGCGAAACTTATGAGCTTGGGACACAACCCGGACATGATCCACGAACCCACACGAACAAACACGAAGCAAGGTCAGAGAGTTTCGTGCTCTGTTTCGTGTGGGTTCGTGGATCAGCTTTTTGCTTCTGTCCCAATCTTATCAGGACTGTTTTAGGTTGAGTGTGGTGCAATATCCCGCCGAATTTTCAAGCTAACTTAAGGATTCGCAGCCTTCGGCGTCACGCTTGCCACCGTGCCATTGCGTCTAAAATCCGTCGCGTTGTTGTTCGTATCCGTCGCGTTGGGGCTGCGGATCAAATCGTTGGTCGTGCCGCTCGTGAAGGTGAGTAATGTGCCTTCGCCATACGCTATGAAAGTAGCAACCGGCGGTGTGCTGCCGCCCTGATAAGTCAGCCCGTCCAACTTCACCCCGTTAAGCTCGATCTTGATCCCGCCGGTCGTGTTGTTCAGATCAAAACCGGATGTGAGGGCGTTGTAATCAGCCGCGATGCCGAAGGTGTCCGCGCCATTGACGATGAGGAAATAGCCGTGCGGTTGGATGAGCGTCGTCAAACTCCCCACTGCGCCGGGCAACGCGAACACGCCCGGCGTGTTGTTATTACCGGAGGGGCGGAAGGAGACGACGAGACCGCTGATGTCGAGCGTCCGGCCGGTGGTGTTGTACAACTCGACGAAATCGTTGCGCGTCTGCGTGCTGGATGTGGCGAAGGCGACGAGCGCTTCGTTGATGATGACTTGCCCGACCGCCGCGACGGGCGGCGCGGTGACGTTCAGCGTGGCCGGCGCGCTCGTGACGTTCCCGGCTGAGGCCGTGATCTGCGTCCTACCGGCATTGACGGCCGTCGCCAATCCGTTTTGATTAATGGTGGCGACGCCTGGCATGCTCGAAGCCCACGTGAAGGTCAGTCCGGTTAGCTCCTGATCATTTTGATCGAAGCCGCGCGCCATGAACTGCTGCGTCTCGCCGGCCGCGCTGGTCGCGGTCGCCGGTGTGACGATGATGCGCGTCAGCATCGGCGGCGGGGGATTGACCGTGAGCGTGGCCGCGTTGCTCGTCGCGACTACGCCGCCGTCGTTGGCCGTCGCGGTAATGTGCGCCGTGCCTGCGGTGACGCCGCTAACGATTGCGCTTGCACTGCCATCTGGATTGGCCATCGTTGCATCAACCCGCGCGACATTCATGTCGTCAGAGTTGAAACTATAGCTCGCGCCCGTGAAAGGCTGATTGAATTGATCGAAGGCGTGGGCGGTGAACACTTGCGTCTGGCCGGTATTGATGACGGCCGTGGTGGGCGTCAGTTCAACTCGTGTCAGTACGGGCGGTGGCGGGTTGATGACGAGCGACGCTGTGGTTTGTTGCCCGCCGGCTTGGGCGCGGATGTTGGTCGGGCCGGCGGCGAGCGCGGTGGCTTCGGTGGTTGTGCCCGTGAGCGGTGCGAGCGATGCCTTCGCTGCGTCGCTCGCATCCCAGATGAAAGAGACGTTCGGCACTTCGCTCTCCGCGCCGTTCGCATTGCTGAACGCGCGCGCGCTGAAAACCTGTCGCGCGCCGATGTCGAGTCGGGCTGATGACGGCGTGACTTCAATGCGCGTCAGTGGCGGTGCGCCGAAGGGACTGCCATCAACGCGCGTGCCCGGCGAGAAGACGCGACCGGCCGCTGCTGCCGCGCTGCTGTGGGCGACGAAACCACCGCCACTGTTGCCTATGTCTGCATCAGGCGCGCGTGTGAGCGATTGATCCATCGGCGCGGCCGGCGCGCCAATCGAGCCGCTGCCGTAGCTCTGCGCGGCGATGATGAGGTCGCCGTCGCTCATCGGCAGTTTGATGGTGACTGTATCGCCACCGTCGTTCAGACCGAGCGATGAAGTAGTGAGGATGAGCGCGCCGCCGAACGCAGCGTCGTGCGTGGGCGGCGCGCCACCGCCAAAAATGACGACGCTACGCCCCCCTTCGAGCGTCGTGTTCGGCGGGAAGGTGAACCGATTGCTGGTCGCATCGGCGACGACGATGCCGGAGAGATCGAGCGGCGCATTCGAGTTGTTCAACAGCTCGACAAATTCGTCGTCATCGCTGCTACGCACGCCATCGCGATTGGCGTCGCCTTCGACGTTCGTTGTATTCGCGTTGTCGGGCGGCACATCGGCGAGCAGTTCATTGATCACGAGCGGTGCTGCGACTGTCAGCGATGCTTGCCCTGTGATCGTGCCACCTGCGCCGTCTGGTGTCGTGGCGATGATTGCAACCAGACCGGGGCCGACACCGCGCGCTAGTCCGTCCGCGCTCACAGTCGCGATCTGCGCATTGCCGGCAGTCCAACTGAACGCGGCATTCGCTACAATTTGATCGTTTTGATCAAATGCCTGCGCGGTGAACTGCTGCGTCAGTCCACGATTGATCGCCGCGCTCGCAGGCGCGACGGCGACGCGCTGAACGACGGGCGGCGGCAACACGACCTGCAACGTCGCCTCATCGCTCAGCACCACCTTCGTTCCGTCTGTCGCGCTGGCTCTAACTTGGGTCGTACCGGCCGCCCGACCCATGATGGTAACGATGGCGCGCCCGTTCATTTGATCGCTCGACACGTTCGTGACGACGGCAACATTCGGATCGCTGATCGTGAAATTGAAAGAAATATCGGGCAGTGCGCGGTCGAATTGATCGAACGCTTGGGCGGTGAATTGAGTAGCGCTGCCAACGGTGACGGTCGCGGTCAATGGTGTGAACGAGACGCGCGTTAAGCTGCCGGCACGCGGCGCGAAGAATGTGCCGTCGAGTTTCGTGCCGGGTGAGAACTTGCGCGCGTCCGCGCCGGGCGCGAGCGTGTGTCGCGTATATGCGCCCGTAATGTCCGGTGCGCGCGTGATGGACTGGTTGACCGAGTCGCCGCCGAAGGCATCATTGGCTGTGCCGTAGGAGAACTGCGCTGCCGGTCTGCCTGACGAGTCGCGCACGACGATGGTCAAGCCGCTATTCGTGAGCGATAGCCCGCCGCTTGTAGCCGCGACGACCGGCGCGCCGCCGAAGACAGGATTATGCGGATCAAAACTACCGCCGCCGAACACTGCGATGGCATCGCCGGGCGGTAGCGATGTGCCGGCGGCGAATGTATGGCGCGTCGTTTCGCTCTGACTTGCGAGCGTATGTGTGCGGATTGTCCAACCGGCAATGTCGAGCGGTGCAGGTGATGAGTTGACCAATTCAACGAATTCATCATCCGTGCCGTTGCGCGTGCCGTCATGATTGGCATCCCCCGCCGCGCCATCAGGCGGATCGGCCAACACTTCATTGATGACCAGAGCCGGCGCGTTGACATCAAGCGTGGCTGTGCCGGTCACGCCCTGCGCCGCTGCATTGATGGATGTCATGCCTTGCGTGAGCGTGTTTACCAGTCCGGTCTGCTCGATGGTTGCGACATCCGGCGCGCTTGAAGACCAAGTGAACGAGATCGCGCTCAACTCTCGTCCGCGCTGGTCGAAGGCACGCGCAGTGAATTGCTGTTGCACGCCGACGGGCAGCGTGAGCGCGCTGGGCGTGACCTCGATGCGGGTCAACACGGGCGGCGACTCGCGCACCGTGAGCGACGCGGGCGCAGAGCGGACGCCGCGCGCCTGTGCGGTGACGGCACACGTGCCGACCGTTAAGCCTTGCGTCAGACCGTTGCTATCAATCGCAGCGATGCCTGCGTCGCTCGTCTGCCAGAGAAAGATCACACCGGTGATTTCATTCCCGCTTGCGTCGAAGGCACGCGCGCTGAACTGTTGTTGCGCGCCCAACTCTATGCTCGCGCTCTCCGGCGCAAGCGTGATGCGTGCGATGGGCACGGTCGTGGTGAAGGGTGCGCCGTTGGCGCGTGTGCCGGGCGAGTAGACGCGGCCGGCGCTGTCCGTGACTTGCTGGTGCAGCGCGAAGTCGCCCGTGATGTCGGGCGCGCGGGTCAACGACTGATCGCGGTCGCCGGGCGGGTTCGTAGCATCGCCGTAGCTCATCTGTTCCACGAGCGCGCCATTTGGATCGAGCAACGTGACGGTGCTGCCGCCGTTTAAGAGCGACAGACTGCCGGTCGTGGCTGTGACGACCTGTGCGCCGCCGAATGCCGGGTCGTTCGGATTGAAAGAAGCAGCTTGCGCGCCGCCGAAGACGATGATAGCTGTGCCCGGCGGCAGGATCGTGCGGGCCGCGAATGTGTGGCGCAAAACATCTGCGCCGCTACTTGAGCGCGTCAACAATTGATAACCGGCGAGGTCGTAATCCTGTGTTGTTGCATTGACTAGCTCGACGAACTCGTCCTGCGCGGCGTTGCGCACGCCGTCGCGATTCGCATCGCCGGCTGCGCCATCGGGCGGATCGGCCAGCACTTCATTGATGACTAATGAGAGCGGATAGATTTGCAGTGCAGCCGTAGCATTGATGTTGCCGGAGGAAGCTTGGATCGTCGTCGTGCCCGCGCGTAAACCGTGCGCTGTGCCGTCCGTATCAATACTGGCGATCTCAGTTGCGGCTGAGGTGTACGTGATGGGCGCATCGTTGATGACGCCGCCGAATTCATCGAGGACGGTGGCGACAAAGCGCAACGTGCGCCCGACGCCGAGGCGTGCGGATGTGGGCGACAGGATGATGCTAGCCGCGCGGCGCACGCCGCCCATTTGAATCGTGGTCGGATTGCTCTCGCGCCCATCGGCACGCACGACGAGTGGCACTGAGCCTGCGCCGCGCAGTGCGCCTGTCAGCACGACATGAATCTCGTCGAGACCGGGCAAGTCGGGCGTGGGCACAATCGTCTCAACTGCAAGCGGCAGCCCATTGATGCTCACGCTCAATTCAGACGCATGGCGCACGCCGCTCGCAAAGATGATCAAGCGGCGCGCTTGATTACGCTCGTCAACGGGATCGAACGGCGAGCGCAGGAACGAACCGGCATCAAGCGCGATAGCCGCGCCTGTGCCGTTGCCTGTCTCGGTGAAGACGCCGGGCGCGGCCGGCAATATCATGCACGTGCCGTGCGACTCGAAACCGTCTTGATTGCGCGCCACTATCGTGGCCGTTCCGGTTGCAGTGCCCGGCGGCACGACGAAATTGATCTGCGTGGGCGAAACGTAGAGCAGCTCGGTGGCGCGGTCGTTGATCGTCAACGTCGCACCGGCGAAAGCGCGCGGGAATGAGCCGTCCGGCAGACGGTGCGTCTGCGCGGCGGAAAGAGCGAGATTGCGTCCAGTGGCAATGGCGATCTGATCCGGCGCGAATGCTTTCACGTTTGCAGGCTCGTGCCCGAAAGCTGCGCCGTGCGTGATCTGTAAGTCGGTAGCGAATGGAGCGCGCGGCTCGATGGCGGTGACGTAAAGCTCGGAGTTGTTGGCTAGATCGCTATCCGCGACAGCGCCGGAGAGAACGCGCGGGAAGTTGAAGGCGACGAGCGAGCCGTCGTCATTGAGCGACGAGATGATCTCGGCTGTGGCCTGCGCCGGTGCGCTCGTCAGCCGGGTGAAACGATTCGTCGGTAAGTCATAGACATAAAGCTCGACGCCCCCGTCGCTGTTGCCGCCCACGACGTTGCGCCGTGTGGCGAAAGCGACGCGCAAGCCGTCGCCGCTGATCGTCGGATTGAGCGGCACGTCCGTCACACGCGCGCCGAGCGTCGTGAGTTGGCGCACAACGCCATTGCGCCCGTCGTAGAGAAAGACCTGCGTGGTGTTCGCGGCCGTCTCGGCAGCATAGACCACGCGCGTGCCGTCGTCGCTGATGGCGCGTCCGGGCGCGAGGGTTAAAGCGGGCGCGGCGGCCACGAGTGTGCGTGTACGCCCGTCAGCAAGATCGTATAAGAGTAAGGAGCGCGTTGCTGTTGTTTCGTCCGCGCTCGTGCGCGCATCTCTGCTGAAGGCGATGCGCGTGCCGTCGCCGCTGACCTTGGGGTTTGTTGCGCCTACGCTCGCGGTGGTGTTTGTGTGTTGTAGGTAAGCGTGGCGCGCGACATCGTAGGTGAAGATTTCAAAATTCGCATCCGAGTTTGTGCCGACCAGATCGCGGTTCGACGCGAAGGCAATGAG
>JANMAD010000431.1:0-4377 GCA_031359515.1 Acidobacteriota bacterium
CCAGATCCGCCTGCGCCTGCTCTTCTAACCTGAGCGGTCAGCGGATAGGCGGCGCGGGTACGGTCTCTTCCGAGGGCTGTTCCGCGCCGCTTGTCTTTCACCGGCGCGGGCGCGGTTGAGCAGGTGAGACAAACGAGCTACAACTTGCGTGGCTGGCGGCTGGCACTTGTTAGCGCAACTGCGGGCTGCGTCGCCGTGTTATCGCTAGCGCCAATGGTTCGCGCGCAAGTGCGTGCGGCGGCGCAAGCAGACGCGCACGCGGGCCGGGTCGCGCAGGCTATGTCCGCCGGGATGGACGCGCTCGCGCGGGGCGACGCAGCGGCGGCGCACGCCGCGTTCGAGCAGGCGCTCAAGCTTGAGCCGCGCAACGTTGAAGCGCACACATATCTCGGCATGCTCGCCGACCGCGCCGGCCGCTTGCCGGAGGCCGAACAACACTTCGCCGCCGCCGCCAACGCCGCCCCCCAACTCGCCTCGGCGCGCAACAACTACGGCGCGATCCTGCTGCGCCTGGGCCGCAGCGCACAGGCCGCCGCGCAGTTCGAGGCTTCGCTTAAACTAGATCAAGAGCAGCCGAGCGCGCTCGTCAATCTCGCGCAGATACGTTTCAACGCGGGCGGGCCGGAAGACCTACATGTCGCCCGCGAGTTGTTCCAACGCGCCGACGCGCTTGCGCCTGACGTTGAGATCGCGCACGCCATCGTCATCATATCGCTACGACTCGGCGAGAGAGAAAACGCGGCAGCGCATTATCGCAACTACGCGGCCCGCATGGTGGGCGTAACTAGCGATGCGCCCGCCCGTGCCGAGTTGGCCGCGGCGTTGCTCGAAGCAAATCTCGTTGACGAAGCGATCAAGGAAGCGGACGCCGCGCACGCGGCCGATCCCGCAAACGTGCAAGCGGTTGTGACGCTCGCGCGCGGCTATCTGCAACGCAAAGACATTCCGGCGGCGGGGCGTACGCTAGAAACTACAGTCGCGCACGGGCTTGAGGCCGCGCCCGTCTATGCGACGCTCGCGGACGTATACGCGGCCGGCGGTTATTACGAGAACGCCATCCCCGCAATGCGGCGCGCACTCGCGCGCGACCCCGGCAACGAGGCTTATCATTTTCGCTACGGCCTGTTGCTGACGGATTCGCACGCGCCCGCCGCCGCTGCCATTCGCTTGCAAGAGTCGCTCAAACAGTTTCCTACCTCCGCCTTGCTCTGGCTCGCGCTCGGTATCGCGCAACTCGACAACGGCAAGAGCACGGAAGCGGCAGAATCATTTCAGCATTCGCTCACCCTCGATCAAAAGTCCACGCCCGCGCTCGCTTATCTGGGCACGACCTATGCCGAGCGCGGCGAATATGCGCGGGCCATAGATTTTTATGAGCGTGCGATCAAGACGAACGAGCAACTGGCCGTACTCTACTATCTGACGGCCGATGCGCAACTCAAGCTGCCGGACGTTGACTACGCGCGGGCCGAAAAATATCTCGCGCATGCCGTCGAGCTTGAGCCGACGCTCGCCACTGCGCGGCTTGCGCTCGCCAAACTCTACGTGCGCAATGAGCGTTGGGCGGAGGCGGCCCCGCAACTTGAGCGCGCCGTGCAACTCGCGCCTGATCTCGCCGAAGCGCACTATCAGTTAGGGCGCGTCTACGTGCGCCTCAAACGCACGCCGGAGGCGCAGAAAGAGTTGGCCGCATTTAAGCAACTAAGCGACACGGAAAAAGAGCAGCGCGTGACGGGCCGCCGCGATCTCGTCCGCCGCCTCGCTAACGTGCGCTTTTGATGAACAGGGAGGGAGAGCATGGGCAAGTTCACGATGGTGTTCTCAATCGCTCTATTGCTGTGCGCAGTTGTGGCTACGCCAAGCAGTAGCGCGCAAGAGCCTGCGGCGACGAAACCGTCGCCCGCCGCGCAACCGCCTGCGCCGCAGTTCGACAACTGGAGCGACGACTTCACCGGCGACAAACTCGACGAGACGAAGTGGGAACGGTTCACCTTCGAGGGCGCGGGCGGCGGCAAACTCGAAGTGAAAGATGGGCAGCTACACTTGCGAAGCGGGAGCAAGACGCGCGCGGGCGTGCGTACGAAGCAATCTTTCACCGCCGACCGCTTCATCGTCGAGGCGCAAGTCGCGAAAGTTGTGCGGCAACTGCCCGAAGCGGGCGACCGGGCCTCCGACATCGGTTTCGCCACGCTCACGCTCATGTTCGATGGCGCGGGGCGCAACCGCATCGAGTGGATTTACACGAGCGAGAAGACGCTGGAAGCGTGGGCGGTCGTGGACGGCGCGGGCGAGCGGCTCGATAACGCCAAGCTCGCGCTCAAGTTCGACCGCCCGGTGCTTAGCATCGTCCGGCGCGGCGATGAATTCTTGTTCGTCATCAACAAGCCTGACGGCACGCCGCAGGACGCGCAAATCGCGCTGACGAAGACGATCAAAAACATGCCGCGCTCATTTCGCCTCATGCTCTACGGCTTCGGTTCGTCCGACAACACATGGGAGTCCGTGCGCGTCGTCACACCGAAGTGATGGCTGCGCTAAGCAGATTGTATGAAGTTATTGGCTAAGCAACATCATCTGCGTTTGTGCGCTGTGTTGAGCTTGCTCTGTCTGGCGGCCACCGATCTGTCGCTGGCGCAGACGGGCGGCCACAGACGCGAATCTGCGCGCGGTCGTGGCGCGGTACACGCGACGGAAACCACTTACACGAACCCTGTCTTTGCTATTGATTTCCCCGACCCGACCGTGCTGCGTGCGCCTGATGGTTGGTACTACGCTTACGCGACGCAGACGATCAAGGACGGCCGGCAGATCAACATACAGGTGGCGCGCACGCGCGATCTGATGCACTGGACGCATCTGGGCGACGCGCTGCCGGTGCGCCCGCGTTGGGCGCAGACCGACCCGCCGAAGTTCTGGGCCCCGCACGTCAGCCGCGCAAGGAACACTTATTATCTCTACTACTCCGCCGATGCGGACACGCGCACCGGGCTATGCCTCGCGGTCGCCACCGCGCAACGACCGCAGGGGCCGTTCACCGATTCGGGCCGGCCGCTACAGTGCGGCCCGTCGTTTATCAACATAGACCCGATGCAGTTCGACGATCCGCAGACCGGCAAGCGGCTGCTCTACTGGGGGTCGGGCTTTCAGCCGCTCAAGGCGCAAGAGCTTGCGCCCGACCGCATCAGTTTCATGCCCGGCAGCCGGCCCGTTGATTTAATCGCGCCGCACAAGACCGAAGACCTGAGCGATTACCAACGCCTCGTCGAAGGCGCGTGGGTCGTCTATCGCAATGGCTACTACTACATCTTTTATTCCGGCGACAACTGTTGCGGCGACAAAGCGCACTACGCCGTCATGGTCGCGCGCTCGCGCAACGCATTGGGGCCGTTCGAGACTTTAGCTGAGGTCACAGGCCAGCCGACGAGCGCGATCCTCGCGCGCAACGCGGAGTGGCTCGCGCCCGGTCATAACTCCATCGTGACGGATGCGGCCGGGCAGGACTGGATTTTCTATCACGCGATCAACGCCAACAATCGTTGGCTCAAAGACGAGATCAGCGGCGACCGGCACGACCTGCGCGTGCTGTTAATGGAGCGCCTCGTCTATCGCAATGGCTGGCCCCGCGTCGAGCGCGGCAGCCCGGCCACTAAGCCGCAGCCCGCGCCCCGCACGCGCTAACGACGCGCAGCCGTTGCCGCCGATGTGTGTGAACATGCAGCCATTCGCTGACAAGCTAACTGTGCGCCGATTGAGTTGGCACGTGTGCGCCACGCTTGCGTTGCTGCTGTGCCTACCCGCGCTCGCGGCGGCGCAAGACAACAAACTCGCACGCGGCTGGCAGTTCCTCGCCGATCAGACGGGCACGCTCAAAGTCGCCGACCTTAAAGGCGCGCAGGGCTGGCGCGACGTGCGCGTCGGGCTGTCGTGGAACGCGCAGTTAGACCTGCGCGACTACATGGGCGTCGCGTGGTATCGCACCACTTTGCCCGCGCCGGATTTGAGCGACGGCCGCCACGCGCTGCTGCGCTTCGGCGCGGTGGACTATTACAGCGAAGTCTTCGTCAACGGCAAACCCGTCGGCACGCACGAAGGCGGCTACACGCCTTTTACCCTCGACATCACCGCTGCGTTGCGCGCGGGCGCGAACGAGTTGGCCGTACGCGTTATTGATCCGCCGATGGATGAGCAAGAGAATCGTGCGCGCTTTCCCACGATGCTCTATAACGAAATCCCGCACGGCAAACAGAACTGGTACGTGCAGACCGGTGGCATCTGGCAGCCGGTGACGCTTGAAGTGCGCCCGAGTCTCTATATCGAGCGCATACACGTGACGCCGCAAATAAATGGCGAGGTGCATATTGAAGTTAGTCTAGCCGG
>JANMAD010000463.1:0-12019 GCA_031359515.1 Acidobacteriota bacterium
CGGGCGGTAGGTTGAATTTTTGTGCAGAAACTCAGCCTGCACAAAAATTACCCCGCTTTGCCCTATTCTTGTGCACAGCCCTTTGCAAGGCCTACCAGGTAACCACTGCATACCTGATAAACACTTGCCTGTGTTTAGCGCAATCGTAGGATTACGGGGAGAAATTCGCTTATTCCTGCCTGATGCGGCGGGATTGCATATCACGTATCCAATTTAGTGAGTTTAGGGGCTAACCTGTGGTGGAGCGCGTGAGTACAGACAAGTCTTATTATTTATTCACTTAGAGTCGAATGGCGGTTTCCCTTCCGTGTGGCACGGCGGTTGTCATAGTAACGGGCAAGATCGTTGACAGGTTAAGGCCGGAAGAGTAACGCGGCCTAACTCGAAGGCCTAATGCCGGTGATCCTCACCGCGTCGAGCATAGCCTGTCAGCGGTCTCAGTCATGTTAGCTATTTGGCATTATCAACTAAGTGCTTCCGCAATTCACTTCGCGTCTTGGGCAGGCAATAGCGGGGCACACTTGAAAGAAGGGATACACCAATGTTGCGTCGCACCTTCGCATGTTTCAACGTTATCAGCTTGCTGCTCGTCTCGCTTGTTCCCCTGACTCCGACAGCGGCAGCTAAAGCGCAAACCACAGACACCGCCACCACCCCGACCACCAACAGTAAGCTCGCGCCCGAACTGCAAAGCACAGGCTCCGGCGCGAATACGGGCAGCAGCACACCAGGACAGATCGGCGATACCTCCCAGCCCGGCGCGCCGGTGCGCGTCATCATCCAGACGAAGGGTCGCCCCACGACCGCGCAGGACAATGCCATCACGTCGTTGGGCGGCGTCCCGCGACAAGCCTACGAGACGCTCGATGCGGTCGTCGCCGACGTGCCTGCCGCGCAGTTAGCCGCGCTCGCAGCGCGCAACGATGTCAACTACATCACCTCCGACCGCCCCGTGCGCGGCGAGATGGCACTGACGCGCGACACGACCGGCGTCTCCCAAGTGCAGGCCGGTCTGGCCGGTATGCCTGAGTACACCGGCAAGAACGTGACCATCGCCATCATTGATAGCGGCATCAGTGCCAGCCACCCCGACTTTCAAAAGAACCATAACAAGTCGCGCATTCTCGCGCGCGTTGACTTCACCGATCATCCCATGGCCGGCGACCCGGACGGGCACGGCACGGGCGTCGCCAGCGTCGCGGCCGGCAACGGCGCAGCCTCGGCTGGCTACAGCGCGAACTTCGCGGGCGTCGCGCCCGATGCGAACCTCGTTGACCTGCGTGCGCTCGACGAGCATGGCGCGGGCACGACGAGCAACGTCATGCGCGCCGTCAACTGGGCCATCGTGAACCGCGCACGTTACGACATACGCATCCTCAACATGAGCCTCGGCGCGCCCGTGCGCGAATCGCATCGCCGCGACCCGCTCTGTCAGGCGGTGGCGCGTGCGGTCAACGCCGGCATCGTCGTCGTTGCCAGCGCGGGCAATCTGGGGCGCACGGAAGACCATCGCCCCGTCTATGGCAGTATCGGCAGCCCCGGCAACAGCCCGTTCGTCATCACCGTCGGCGCGACCGATTCAAACGGCACAGTGAAACGTTCGGACGATACGGTGGCCGAATGGTCATCGAAGGGGCCGACACAGTTCGACCACTTGGCCAAGCCCGACCTGCTCGCGCCCGGTCGCCGCATCGTCGCCGCCATGTCGCAAGAGCCGAACACGTCGCTGGCGACCGCAGCGCCCGACCGCATCGCGCAACCCGTCAACGCCAACGCGCGCCGCAACTCATACTTCACCTACTCGGGCACGTCCTTCTCCACGCCCGTCATCGCCGGCACGGTCGCGTTGATGCTCGACGCTAACAAGTCGCTCACGCCGGCCCTCGTCAAGGCTGCGCTCTTGCGCACAGCGCAGGCGCTGCCGCTCGCGCAGTTCGGCAACAACAAGGCGCGCAGCATCTTCGCGCAGGGCGCAGGCATGCTGAACGCCGTGAGCGCCGTCCGCATCGCACGCGCGTACGTGCCGAACGCCAACCGGCTGCACGCAGGCGACCGCGTGCTCAAACCTTCTGACACGCTGGCTTCGGTGAGCGGCCCTGTGCAGATAGGCGGCGAGACCATACGGCAGAGCGGGCGCGTGCTATACGCCGACGGCGTCATCTTTAACAACCATCCGGTACTGACGAACGGCATCGTGCTGAGTGACGGCATCGTGCTGAGTGACGGCATCGTGCTGAGCGACGGGATTGTGCTGGGCGACGGCATCGTCCTCTCGGACGGCATCTACCTGACGGACGGTATCTTCTTAACCGATGGCATCGTGCTGAGCGATCACACGAACGCCAACGGCATCGTGCTGAGCGACGCGGTCGTGCATGGCGGACGGCTGGTACTGGCCGACGGCATCATCCTGACGGATGGGATCGTCATGACCGACGCGATGTTGCGCGGCGACGGCATCGTCCTCTCGGACGGCATCGTCTTGTCGGACGGCATCGTCCTCTCGGATGGTCGCGCACTCGGCGCAGGCATCGTCTTGTCTGATGGCATCGTCCTCTCGGATGGCATCGTCTTATCCGATGGCATCGTGCTGTCGGACGGCATCTTCCTGACGGACGGCATCGTGCTGTCGGACGGCATCGTGCTGACGGATGCACGGCTGCGCGGCGACGGGATCGTTCTCTCCGATGGCATCGTCTTGTCTGACGGCATCATCATCACGGACGGCATCGTCTTGTCAGACGGCATCGTCCTCTCGGACGGGATCGTGCTCAGCGACGGGATCATCCTCACTGACTAGTGGCTCACCGGCCATGCCATCGGCGAGCCGCGACGCAAACGCTGACGGCATAAAAAAAGCGGACTGAGTTAATCATTAACTCAGTCCGCTTTTTGCTGTCTCGCGCGCGTGTCTGGCCGGCCCTCAGGGTTGCCCGAAGCGCGAGCGATATTCCGGCGAATTCATAAAGCCATTGACCATCGTGCGGAAGTCGCCGGGATGCGTGTTGAGATAAACGAGCCACCCTTGATACCCGGCCGGCTCAGGGTCGCGCTTGAGGTAGCCGATGTACTGCATGAAGACGAAGGCCTGATTGAACTCGATCAGGAAGACTTCGTCCGAGTCCGCGATGGCGCGTAAAACCTGCGCGCGGGTTAGCGTCTGTGTGTTCAGCGCCGCGATCAGATCGGCGCGTGACCGCGTGACCTTCGTCGTCCCGTCGGGGTTAGCCGGATCGGGTGTCCTGATCGTTTGCAGGCTGTAGCGATCCATCAGCGCGTTCACGAAATTAGTGCTTGACAAACTGCCGTAGAGACTGACGAACGTCGGGCGCTGCGTGAAGTTGTTGGCGAAGGCGGCGCGCTGCTGGAAGACTTCGCCGGCCGTCGGGCCGATAATCGTCGCCATGTCCGCCGTGACCTCGTCATAAGTCGGCAAGCGATTAAACGCCAGCTTGTAGAAGCGATAGACGAAGTAGCCCTTCTCGCGAAACTCCGGCGAGCCGAAGAACGAGGAAGAGACGTTGATGCGGTCGCAACGCGCCGACGGGCTATTCGGATCGGTGTTGTTCACATCCGGGCAACCGCCCAGCACATTGAGCCAGGCATTTTTCCCCGCCGGATCGGGCTGCCGGAACAGGAAGTCCAGATACTGCTGGGTGACGAAGAAGTCGCTGAGAAAGATCGGATTCAACTCGACGAACTGCGTGTACGGATCGAGCGCGAGCGCGCCGGATAAGTAGCTCAACTCGCCCGTGTCCGGCCGTTGCAGACGCAGACTGTAGTCGCCAAACTTGCCCGACGCCACGACGTTGATCTGAAAACTGACAATCGGATATGGCACGCCGAACGCGGCGTTGTTCTCCACCTGAAAGCTCGCGCGATTGATGTTGATGAACGGCGTGTTGAAGTTGAAGCCCGCCGCGCCCACCGTATCCACGCCGAACCCGCCGACGTAGAGGCGATAAGTTTTGCCGGCCTCGATCTGCGTGGGCGCAGCGATCAAGAGGCCGTTGACACCGAACACGGCCGGTCGTAGCGTCGGCGCGCTGCCCGTGTTGACGCTGAAGTTCAGCGTGGCGTCCGTGCCGGCGTTGACCACTGCCTGACCCTCGACCGTGACGAAGGGCGGTTGCCCGCCGATGCCGGCGAAGGGGCCGCTATTCGGGGCGATCTCGGCGGCCAAGACCGGCTCATCCAGAAACTCACAGACGACGCGATATTGGCCCGGCGCAAGTTGCTGTATCTCATAAGAGCCGTCGGCCTTCGTGATCGCGCTGCCGTAGATGCGCCCGCTGAATTGATTCTCCGCCCAGACGTGCGCGCCCGCGCCGTAATTCACCTGCCCGCGCAACGTGCCAACTGCTTGCGTCGTGCGCTGGCCGTAGAGCGCGCGGATGGCGGCCAAGTCGTCGTCTTCGAGCGTGCGCGCCGTGATGGCGGGCGCGTTGATGCCTGACTGCGCGAAGTTGCGCCCGATGCGCGGCTGCATCGTCGCGCCGATGACGCCGGAGTGATTTAGCCCGAGCAGGTGGCCGATCTCGTGCGTGAAGGTCGTTTCCAGATCGAAGGTATCGTTCGTGCCGTCGGTCGAGAAGCCGTAGCCGTTGCTGCCGCCGGTCGTCGGATTCAGCACGATGTCGGACTCGGTGATGAGACCGGTCGCCGGATTGAAGAAGACGCGGGCGCGGGCCTGATTTTCGCCGCCGTTCACGAAGACGGCCCTGTTCGCCGCCGTATCGGCGATGGTGATCAGATTCACGCCGTCCTGCCCGGCGCTCGGCTGTGGCGAAGATATTTCGACGAACGTGATGTTGGCCGCGAGCGCCCAACGTTGCAGCGCACGCCGCACCGTGCTCACTACATCCGTGCCGGGCTTGATGTTGCCGCCCGGACTCGCCAGCGAATCGGAGAAGGCGATCACGATAGTATTGGTCGGCCAACGGATCACGATGCCGCTGGACGTATATTGATTAGTGTATGGCTGCACCGGCACGGCCGCGCCCAACAGGCAGGCCGTCAGTAGCACCGCGGTAATAAATCTACCCATGAGTTCCCTCTGGTTATCTTTCGTTTGAAAAGTTTATTGCGATGAGGGGGAAATTGTTTGATGCGTTCGCGACCGGCGCTGTTGGTCAAAGGTTAAAGCGCCAACGCCCACCGGTCAGGGGCACTAAAGAATGTAACAATAACCAAGCTCGTCGTTCAAGTGGAAATTTAAAGCAGCGTTTTCACCGGTGTTTCCGCTGTCACTCCACAACGGAAAGAACCGGCGCGAGCGATGATCACGTAAAGGATCATCACACGCGCCGGCTCTGTGGTCTAAGATATTACCGTTGCAAGCCGGTTACATTTGCCAACAAGTGCGCCCCCTCAGCGGCGTTTGGCGGCGGCCCGTGCCGGCGTAGGCTTGAGCGCGCGGACGGGCGGGCCGTCGGCGAGGGCCGCCGCATCATCGAGCGGCGGCTCAAGCGTTGTGCGTTGCGCGCCGTGCAGGTCAGCGAGCGCGACGATGACCAGCAAGACTGTGACGCTGACGGTCGCGATGATATAGAGCAGCGCGATCTGTTCTTTGAAGATTAAAAAGATGACGAGGGCGGCGGTGACCGCGCTCCACACGAGCGTCAATAGCAGCCGACGCTTGCGTGCTTCCACCGCCGGAGCATTCCTTCGGGCCATGAAATTCTCACTCTCCTGTAAGCTTAAATGATGTGCTAATGCGTGTGCCAGCGAAGCGTTACTGTAGCACACAGGCGAACTGCGGCCGAAATGGCGCGGGCAGAACCTGCGTGTTCGCCGGACGCGCGTCGGGCGGTTGATCGCCGCAAGCGATCAACCGCCCGTGTGGAGCGTCAGCGGGCCAAAGTTAGCGCGCTAGTATAGTATCCGCAAGCCGCCACTCTGCACGACAGAAGTTGCGCCGGTCTTGGCAAAACCGAGGATCACATCGGTGATGCTCACGCCCTTCTCCCCCACTTCAATCACGTCGTAAGGTTGTAGCTCAATATCCGGCTGCTGCTTCTTCTGAATCTTCCGGTAATCGGCAGTGATGAGGTCGCGCCCGGAGCCATCGGGCTTTTGGCGGTGGATAAACACTGCGCTCGTCTTGGCTTCCTTCCGCATGCCGCCGACCATCGCCAAGGCCGTCGTCAAAGACAAGTGCTCGCGCAGATACAACCCTTGCGGCGAGACGACCGCGCCTGTGATGTAAACAGGCGTCGCCTCGGCGACGTAAATGATGTCGCCCGGTCGGATGAACGGGTTCGCCTGTGGCTTACCGAGTTTAAGATCGCTGACCTTGTAAACCGAGAAGGGCACAAGCCCCGATGCATCAATGCCCTGCACGCTGGTCTGTGCTTCCGTCACCTCGTCCGGTTCGGGGCAGACGGCCGCCTCTCTGTGCGTGATCTGGATCGTGCCGTTGCTCTGGTCGGTCACGCCGCCGGTGTTTGAGATCAGTTCCAAGAGCCGCGCGCGACGGTGCATTTGAAATTGGAGCGGCACGCGCACCGCGCCGTACACGACCGCCGCCGGCCGGCTGTGCTGCTCCTTGAGCCGCATGTAGACCTGCGGACTGCGCAGGAACTTCGCCAAGGCCGCGACCACTTCCTTGCGCACCTCAGCGATGTGCCGGCAGCGCACGTCGAGCGGTTGCTCAATGAACGGGATCGTGACTTTGCCCTCGCTATCTATATCGTAAGTGCCGTCGAACTGCGCTTCGCCAAAGACGCGCAACTCGATCACGTCGCCGGGGCCGAGGGCGTAATCTTTGCTGCCGCCGCCCGGATTGACGGCGTCCGTCCCGGTCGGCGCGTTGCTGGCGGTAGGGCCGAACGATTGCGGCCCGGTCGCCGTTTGTTGCGCCTGTAGCGGCAGGGTGACGAGCGCGGTGAGCAGCGCAAGTGCGCAGCAAATCTTTACGGCTTTCATAAGTACATCCTCAATTGCTAACGTTCATTTTCGGCTTGTGCAATTTGCGCGGCGCAGTTGCCGGAGTCTCTGTAGATGTTCGCTACACGCGAAATGGCTGCCTGCCATGCTAATAGCGCGAGCGCATTAGTTGTGCGCGGCCCACCACCTGCCCCTTGTCTGCATCGGCGGCTAATTGTCGCATACAAACCGGCAAAGACCAATTAGCTTGATCAGCTCGCGTGGTCAGTGTCTTTGCGCTGCCGCACGCCCGCGTTTTTTTTCTCCGGCCCGTCGAGCGCGACGCGCGCACGCAGCAATTCGATCTCGCGGTTGATGCGATTAGCGGCCCCGTCGCGCGCGTCTTCGCCCATCTCGGCGCGCGAGAGATAAAAGAGCGCGTCGCGGTAGCGCGCGATGGCGCGCCGGTAACGCCCACGAAACGCCGCGCGTTCGGCCAGTTCAACCCAGTGCGCGACTTTGATCGAGGCGATGAAGTTGCGCATGGCGAGCGCGGAGTCGCGCAACGCCGGCTCATCGGGATAGACCTTTAACGATTCGTCGATCACGTCAACCGCGCGCATCGCCGTCTCGATGCGGGCCGAGGGACTGGCCCGCCGTTGCGCTTCGTGCGTTAGCCGCTGCACTTCGCCGCGCGTCCACGCAAGCAAGTGTTGGCGTTGCAACTCGCGCACGCGCTCTTGGCCGGCGCGCAAAGCGGCGCGCACTTCCGGCGCGGCGCGCGGCGCGCGGATCGCCTCTTCCGAGTTCGCCAGATACTGCTCGCACAACCGGTAAGCTTCGAGATGCGCTTCGGGCTGCTGCGCGCCGATCTCGTCAGCCCGCGCCAACCGCTGCTGCAAGACGCGGAACGATGCGCCGGGCGCTTGCCCTTTGAGTTTGCCGCCCGCAGGCCCCGTCGGCTGCAATTTTAGCGGCTCGCTCGCGCCCATACGCAATTCCAGTTCGTGCGTGTAGCGCGCCCACGCGCGCCGCATCACGATCTCGCGCGCTCCCATAGCTACGAGCAGTACGACGCTCGCCGCCAACGCCGACGGCAACAGCGGCGCTTCATCGCCACTTGAGGCCAACAGCCCCCACAACGACACGAACAGCGCGCCCGCGCCAATGACCGCGACTAACATGTAGCCGAAGGTTGAAGGCGTGCGTGGGCGCGGCGTGCGCTTTGGACGCACCCCAGTGCCGCCCGGCGATAAGCGCGCATCGCGTGTGTAAGTGTAATCAGCGGAATCGGTGGGCAAGTGTTTCTCCAGCGCCGCGAGATGTGCCCGCGTGCGTCCGACTGCTCGGTGCGAACCGTCAACGGAACGAGACGAGGCTAATACTCAACATTTCGTGCCGGGCTGTCAACAACGAAAAGACTGTCCGTCGTCCTTCGTCCGTGGTCAGTTGTTTCTGTTACCTCAGCTATCAAGCTCACTTCAGCCACTCGCCTGCGCAACCAGCACAACGGACAACTGTCTCCGGACGACGGGCGGGCTTCTCATCTTTTTTACTAGCAGCGCGGTCGGATTGCGTTTATACTTGGGCGCGCTTGCAGACGGGTTAGGCAGTTTACATGTGCCAACGTGCTGCGGCCGTCCTCGTTTAGTAATCACCAAGTAGCGTTCAAGCGATCAATATCCAATCGGGTGGAGACCTTTTTTTATGGCGACATGTAGCCAATGTGGCGCGACAGTGGCCGAGCAGAAAGCGTTCTGTCAGGACTGTGGCACATCAATGACACCGGAATCGGCCGAGCGGCCCGCGGCAGAACCAAATTTTGGCGCGACCGTGATCATGCCGCCATCTAAGTGGCCGAGCAAGCCGCCGGCAGCGGCAACCGGAGCTGCGCCCACGCCGCCGCCCGCACCGCCACCGCCAACAACGCCGCCACCCATAACGCCACCGCCGCCCGCAGTCGCTCCGCCAACACAAACGCCGACGCACATCTCGCCGGCCGCCACGCCGGCGGCGGCTACCGTGCCACCAAAAGGTCGGAACACTACTGCGCTCTTGCTGGTTGCCGTTGTGGTCTTGCTGTTACTCGTCATCCTTGCGCTCGTGCTGCTGCGTTAGTTAAGCGACTGACGCGCAGCGCATCCGTCCGCACGGGCACGCAGTGAACATGGACAACTTCAGCCTCCCGGCCCCGCACACCTTCGCGCCGACGCCGCACAAAAGCGCGTTGCGCACGATGCTCGTCGTCGCGGGCATCCTCGTCGCGTTGCTGCTCGGTCTGCTGACGCTGTTGCTGATCGGGTTAGGCACAGGCTTCGTGCCGTTGCTCGTTGGTCTCGTGTTGGCGACGCTGCCCGTGCCTATCTACGTCGCGCTCGCGCTCTGGATCGACCGCTTCGAGCCGGAGCCGCCGTGGACGCTGGCCACCGCCTTTTTCTGGGGCGCGCTCGTCGCCATCTTCATCGCCTTCGTGCTGAACACGCTGGGCGGCGGCATCGTCGGCGCGCTGCTCGGCGACAACGCGGGCGAGTTCTTTGCGTCGGTCGTCTCCGCGCCCATCGTGGAAGAGACGGCGAAGGCGCTCGTCATCTTTGGTCTCTTCTTTTGGAAGCGCGCCGAGTTCGACGGCGTGATTGACGGCATTGTGTATGCGGCGATGGTCGGGCTAGGCTTTGCGATGACCGAGAACATACAGTATTACGGCGGCGCGGCGCGCGAGGGCAACGTCGCATTGATCGTCATGTTGCGCGGCGCGCTTGCGCCGTATTCGCACCCGCTCTTTACTTCCATGACCGGCATCGGGCTGGGGTTGGCGAGTCAGACGGACAAACGCGCGGTGAAAATTTTCGCGCCCGTGGCCGGACTGTTCATCGCCATGTCGCTGCATGGACTGTGGAATTTATCGGCATCAATCAACGGGCTACTCTACTTCGCCGTGTACTTCTTCATCATGGTGCCCGTCTTCATCGCCGTGCTGGTGACCATCTACTATGCGCTCAAGCGCGAGGGGCGGCTCGTGCGTGAGCATCTGTTGTGCGACTTGCATCAGGGATTTTTTACGCCCCAAGAGTACGAGTGTTTATGCAGCGTGCGCGGGCGTATGGGCGCGTCGTGGCAGGCGTGGCGCGTGGGCGGGCTGACGTTGTGGCGCGTGCGCACGCGTTTCAATAACACGGCCAGCGAGTTGGCCTTTCATCGCGCACGGGTCGCGCGGGGCTTGGCGGCGCAGGACGAAGCGGCGCGTGTGCGCGAAGAGTTTTATCGCCGCGCCCTCTACGAATTGGGCGCGCAGATGAACGCGCCGCGCTGACCGGGCAATATTTCACATCCGCCCACGCACGTTGGCGCGTATCTCGATGATAATCTCAGGGAAAATGTTCCGGTGAAAATCCAACTACTCCCCAGCACATTCGATAGCGACGGGCGCGCCTCCCTCGAACAGCGCCTGACGTGCTTCCTCATAGACGACCGCGTGGCCGTGGACGCCGGCTCTATCGCCCTCGCTGTCACCGAGGCGCAACGCCAGACCGTGCGCGACATCATCGTCACCCATCCGCACATGGATCACATGGCGACGCTGCCGATCTACATTGACGATATGTTCGCGCTCTTGAAAGAGCCGATTCGCGTGCATGCGACCGAAGAGGTGATCGGGCTGCTGCAACGCGACGTGTTCAACTGGACGGTCTATCCGCGCTTCTCCGAGTTGAATAACGGCACGTGTGCGGTGATGGAGTATGTGCCGTTCCGGCCGGGCGAAGAGTTCACCATTGCGCACTTGAAGATCGTCGCGGCCGCCGTCAATCACATCGTCCCGACCGTCGGTCTCGTCATCTCGGACGAGCAACACACGGTCGGATTCACCTCCGACACAGCCTCGACCGAAGAGTTCTGGCAACTGCTCAACGGCGCGTCGAACGTCGTGGCCCTCTTTATCGAAGCTTCGTTCCCGAACTCGATGGCCAAACTCGCCGAAGTCTCCGGCCACCTCACGCCCACGGGCGTCGCCGCCGAGTTGCGCAAGCTCAAGCACAATCACTTAGATGTGCTCGCCGTCCACCTCAAACCATCCTATCGCCAAGCCCTCGTCGAAGAGCTTAATGCCCTCGGCATCGCGCGCCTGAGCGCGATGGAGCCAGGGCGCGAGTACGAGTGGTAAAAGAAAGACCGCTCCGAGTACGAAGCGGTCGCCCGTCTGATGTTTATCCGTTCTACCTTCTTTCTTACCTAACTCAGCGCAGCGGCTCGAACTCGCTTTCAGTGTGCTCGCCCGCGACGCCGTCGAGTTGGACGCGCCCACTGGGCAGAAGTTTAGCGACGCGGAAGGTGCGCTCAGTGCGGGCGCGCGATGGCATCACCTCCGCGCGGAACGTGACGAACATGCCGGGCCGCGCCCAACGATCACGCTCAGTGGCGCGGCGATAATTGTCCGGTTGCTCTTTCGTCATCTGCCTCCTGCTCCGTCGCAGCCACAACCCCGCGCCCAGTGTGCCAAACGCCAACGCGAGTCCGCCCAACCAACGCTTGCGTCGCTGCTTCATCGCCCGCTCCGCCACCTTACCCGTCCTACATGCGCTGATAAAGACGCGGCGCAAGCTTCGTCCACGGCGGATAAAGCTTGCGCGCTAGCGGCTTGTGCGCCTGCGCCCGGCGCGAATGTAAGCTCGCCCGCCGTTCGTCCACGTTAACATAAGGGGTCGAGTTTCTCGCTGATGGTGGGCAGACCCGACAGCGCTTTCTCCGCATTGATGGCCGTCCAGTGCGTCCACTCCTCCGGCACTTTGTCTTCCGGGAAGATCGCTTCAACCGGGCACTCCGGCACACATGCATCACAATCAATACAAGTTTCGGGATTGATCACCAACATCGTATCGTCCAGGTGAAACGCCTCAACCGGACAGACCAGCGCGCAGTCCGTGTAGCGACAGTTAACGCAGGGCTCGGCCACAGTGTAAGTCATCCGACTCGCCTCCTCAGCTTGGTTTATGACGAAGCCGACGCGAGACATGCACGCCGGCCAGCACAGAATAATTAACGAACGTTTGTATATTAAGCATTAACCGCGCAGATTGAAAAGAGGAATTAATAGTTTTCAGTTTCGAGTTTTCAGTTTTCAGTAACAAGCTACGTCAGCGATTGCTGAAAACTGAAA
>JANMAD010000554.1:0-2355 GCA_031359515.1 Acidobacteriota bacterium
ATCGGCGGCGGGCCGGCCGGGTTATATTTCGCGCTGTTGATGAAGAGTTGAGGATGAAGCCCCTTTCACCAGACACTACGCCCGAAGCGCAGCAGATGATGTTCGAGTTGCTGCGGCGCTTCGGGCGTAGTGTCTGGTGAAAGGGGCTTCATCCTCAACTCTTCATCAACAGCGCGAAATATAACCCGGCCGGCCCGCCGCCGATGATATTGATCTTCATAGCTACAATTTCGGACGCCGTCTTTGTTTATTGGAATGAATTATCTGAACTTCATCTGGACTAACTGTTGGGCTGGCAGTTGGCGGGGTCGCGCCCGGCGGTGTGATACAAAGTTCGGTTGTCACCTCTTCCCGATAGCCACCATCAACTGTCACGATGCGCCCGGCTGCAATCTGGCGACGCTTGAGCAGATATTGCTTCGCACGTTCAGCCCGGCGTTGAACTTCGCCGACACGTCCGCGTCGGCCACCGTAAACCGTGATGTAGCCTATTGTATCCGGCGCGCTCTGTAATTCTGCGGCGAAGTTATCCAGCCGCGCTTGTTCATCTCTCAGGCTAATCGCACCGAAATTATCTAAGTGATCATAGATCATTAGCGGCATGATGGCCGTTAAGCATGATGCTGTCTTGCTGCAAGACCTATCTAACCCACTAACCTCAATCGTTGCCGTGATCGGTTGCCTGCTCAACCCGGTCGTGTCAACTTTGATAGCAGTTGTGCCTTGGCCGCCAATTATCGTTCCGCCTGATATTGACCAAGCAAAAGTTAAATGCGGATCGGGGCCTGCGCCCTGAATCTTGGCGGTGAATGTTACGGTCGCGCCAGCTTGGGCAGTCTCCGGGCAGTCAATGGTGATGATTGGGCAAAGCGGATCAGGAAAAGATACGGAAGACGTAGCCGTTGACTGCTGTTGCTGTTGCGCATCTGTGAGATATGCGGTGCAGAGTAAGCAAACGATCAGCAATATGGTTTTGCACATCATGCCCTCTTATTCTTTCAGCAGCTCTCTTGCGATCACCAGCTTTTGAATCTCCGACGTGCCTTCGTAGATGCGTAGGGCGCGGATGTCGCGGTAGAGGCGTTCGATGGTGTGGCCGCGCACGAGTCCTGTGCCGCCGTGTATCTGGACGGCTTCGTCGATGATGCGCGACGCGGCTTCAGTGGCGAAGAGTTTGGCTTCGCTGACGGCGCGGGTCAGACTGGCAGTCTGACCGGCGGCTTCGGCGGCGACGCCGGTGTCGTGCAGATAAGCGGCGCGATAGACGAGCAGGCGCGCGGCGTCGAGCGCGGTGCACATGTCGGCGAGTTTGGCTTGGATGAGTTGGAAGGATGAGAGCGGTGCGCCGAACTGCTGGCGGCGACGTGCGTAGGCGAGCGCTTCGTCGAGCGCACGCCGCGCCATGCCGCAGGCCGCTGCGCCGACCGATGCGCGAAACGTGTTCATCGTCTGCATCGCGAGATGGAAGCCGTCGCCCTGTGCGCCGACGATGTTCTCGGCGGGCACGCGTAAGTCTGTGAACTCGATCTCGCCAATCGGATGCGCCGCGATCAATTGCATGCGTTCGCGGACAGAGAAGCCGGGCATGCGCGCCCCGACGACGAAGGCGGACAATTCCGCGCGTCCATCAACGCGCGTGCCCGTGCGCGCAAAGACCGTATAGAAATCCGCGACGCCTGCGTTCGAGATGAAACGCTTGCGCCCGTCAATCACGTAGCTGTCGCCGTCGCGCCGTGCCGTCGTCGTAATGGCCGACACGTCCGAGCCTGCTTCAGCTTCGGTCAATGCGAAGGCGGCGACGGCCTTGCCCGTCGCGGCGCGCTCCAACCAGAATTCGCGCACGTGCTCTGACGCGGCCAGACTGATCGCGTAAGTGCCCAAGCCCTGCATCACGAACGCGAGATCGGCGAGCGCGGACGAGTAAGCCAACTCCTCGCGGACGAGACACAACGCGCGCAGATCAAACGGCGCGCTCGTCTGCGCCACCGCATAGCGGAGTAGATCAGCTTCGGCCAACAGCGCGACCAACGCGCGATAGTCTTCGTCCGACGCCTCTTCGGCCGCGCTCGCGTGCGGCTCAATCTCGCGCCAGACGAAACTTGCCGTGCTGGCCGCCAGACGCCGCTGCGCGTCCGTGAAAAAAGGCGACTCGGTGCTGAATTGATCCATAAAGATAGTGACGAGTGACAAGTGACGAGTGACGAGTTAAAGCCAACTGCTTGCTGGTCACTCGTCACTCATCACTCGCCACTGCTTTTGAAATTCCGGTGCGCGTTTCTCTGTGAACGCTGCGTAGGCTTCGCGGAAGTCGGGGTGTTGCAGGCAGAGGGCCTGCGCCTGCGCTTCCCATTCGAG
>JANMAD010000560.1:0-2784 GCA_031359515.1 Acidobacteriota bacterium
AGTCTTGCGCTCAGCGCCGACGGGCGCACGCTGTTTGTGGCGAACGCACATAGCAACGCGGTGGCGGTCGTTACGCTTGCCGCCAAACTCACGGGCGCTACCGGTGCAGCCCAAAGCCGCGTGCGCGGTTATATCCCGACCGGGCAGTATCCTGCGGCCGTCGCCTTTGTCAATCAACAACTGTTCGTCGGCAACGGTAAGGGCACAGGCTTTGAGAACTCTTCGGTCGTGGTGAACAATTCGGGCCGCGCACCAAACGTGCCGAATGATCGTTTCCCTGTCGGGTCGGGGCGCGCAGGCGGTATGGGCGGCGAGTACAGCGTGGCCATCATCGCGGGCAACATTAGTTTGATCATCGTGCCCGACGAGCGGCAACTGCTTCGCTACACGCAACAAGTCATGCGCAATAACGGGTTACTCGATCCGGTGCGCACAAAACTTTTTCCGGGGCGCTCGCCGATCAAGCACGTCATCTACGTGATCAAAGAGAATCGCACGTATGATCAATTGTACGGCGATGTCGCGCAGGCGGGGAACGGCGAAAAGGCGGACGGCGATCCGTTATTAGCCATCTTTGGTGCGAGCGAGGCGGCGCGCAGACCCGGCGGTGCGGCGCAAAATATCACTCCCAACCAACGCGCACTGGCCCTGCGTTTCGGCTTGCTCGACCGTTTCTTCACCAATGCCGAGGCGAGTGCCGACGGGCACAATTGGTCAACGGCCGCTTTCTCGTCAGACTACACGGACAAAGCGTTTCGTTGGAACTATGGCGGGCGCGGGCAAGCGTATGACTTCGAGGGTTTCAATCGCATGCCCGACTACCGGCCGCGCAACGAAGGGCCGCCTATCCTGCCCACGCCGGTCAGCGCGGAAGACCTGGCCAATTTCGTCAGACGCTTCGTGCCGTATCTGCATGGCGCACGCGATGCGGCCGAGCCGGACAGTTTATATCTGTGGGATGCGGCAGCGCGGGCCGGTCTCACCTATCGCAACTATGGCGAGTTCATCGGCACGGAGTCCGAGTCGTTCGTCGCGGCGGTGAACGCGAACAAACGCCGCACCTATCCAGATATTTCGCCCACGGCTTTCGCCGTCCCGACCAAACGCGCGCTCGAAGGACATCATAGTCTTACGTTTCGCAACTTTGATTTGTACACGCCGGATGCGATGACCGTCGAGTCGTATCGCGCGGCCAGAGAGACGAACGGCGATGCGCTGATCAGCGGCAATAATCTTAATGAGCATCTGCGCGGCAATTCGCGCACGGGCGAATGGTTAAAAGAGTTTCGGTCGTTCGTGGCCGACCTGCAAGCGGGGCGGGGCGATCATTTGCCGAATCTCTCAATCGTGCGCCTGCCTTGCGATCACACAGAAGGTTGGACAGCCAACACGCCGACGCCGCAATTCTATGTCGCAGAGAACGACTATGCTGTCGGGTTGATAGTTGAAGCGGTCTCGCACAGTCTATACTGGCGCGATACAGCCGTCCTTGTGGTCGAGGACGACGCGCAGGATGGCCCCGATCACGTGGACGCGCATCGCTCACCCGCGCTCGTCGTCAGCGCATATAATCGCCCCGGCGCGCTCATCCACACGTTCCACAACACCGTCAGCTTGATTCGTACTATCGAGTTGCTGCTCGGCATCCCGCCGATGAATCAACTGGATGCGACGGCCGCGCCGATTGACATTTTTCGCGCCGAGATGGATGCACGCCCGTTCACCGCGACCCTACCCGACGTTGCGCTCGATAACCTGATCGTGCCGCCCTCGGCGCGCGGCAGTGAAGCGGCTTACTGGATGCGCCGCACCGCCGAACAGAACATTGCGCACGCAGATCAAGCCGACGCGCACGTGCTTAATCAGATCATCTGGTTCTCTGTGCGGGGCGCTGGTCTTCGCATGCCAGAAGTATCGCGGCTGCCGGCGTGTGAAGCGTTCATGTCAGTGCAGGATGAGCGAGTTGAGTTAGAAGCACATGAGGCAGATGGGTTGGCTCGTGCGCGGAGATGAAGCGATATGTCGAGCAAGCGCAATAGTCAATTCTAAAGCACAGGCAAAGCAGCACGCCAGAAAACAATGAGTCAAAATCAAATTCAACGATCCACCTGTTTTGCGCTCACGTGCGCGCTCGTCTCGGTTATCACATTGTCTGCTCGCGCCCAGCAGCAAGCTGCGCCACCGCCGCCGCTCAGCGCACAGGTCGTGCGGCAGTTGGAAAATTTGCAGCGCGCCGCGCTCGACGATGACTACGCTTACCGGCAGGTGGGACATTTGACGAACAACATCGGGCCGCGTCTGACCGGCTCGGCGCAAGCGCAGGCGGCGGTCGAGTACGTCGCAGGCGAAATGCGTAAGCTGGGACTGGAGGTGCAGTTGGAGAAATTGTCCGTGCCTCATTGGGTGCGGGGCGAAGAGACCGCCGCGCTCGTCCAATATCCAGGGCAAGCGCCCGGCGTGCCGCAGAAGGTTGTGCTGACCGCGCTCGGCGGCAGCGTGGCCACCCCGCCCGCAGGACTGACCGCCGGCGTCATCGTGGTCAATAATTTCGACGAATTGCAGACGCTCACCCGCACGCAAGTGGCCGGGAAGATCGTCCTCTTCAATCATCGCTTCGATAATCAAATGGCTGCGCAAGGATTCGGCGGCGAAGCTTACGGGCAGGCAGTTGCTTATCGCGGGGCTGCGCCGAGCGCGGCGGCGCGTCTGGGCGCGGTCGCGGCGTTAGTGCGTTCGGTGGGTGGTGTGAGTTATCGTCTGCCGCACACGGGCGCAACGCGCTAT
>JANMAD010000145.1:0-7506 GCA_031359515.1 Acidobacteriota bacterium
AACTTCGTTGTGCGATTGGGCAGAAACACTCCGGCGACCGAGCCATCCATAGCCCGCCATCCTCTCGCGTGTTAAAGGTGAAACGGTGTATAACATACAGCACAAGCTATAAGCCAGACTTATTTGGAGGTTGGCAAATGTGTGGACGGTTCGCGCAACGGACTTCGGCTAGAGAGTTAGGCAAAACATTCGGCGTAGAAGTGCCAGAAACTAAGGCGCGCTATAACGTCGCGCCGACGCAGGAGGTGTTGGCGGTGCGGCAGCAAACAGAAGGGCGCGAGGCAGTGCTGCTCAAGTGGGGACTTGTGCCCGCGTGGGCGAAAGACGGCTCAATAGGTGCGCGCCTCATCAATGCGCGGAGTGAAACAGTTGCGGACAAGCCAGCATTCCGCGAAGCCTTCAAGCGGCGGCGCGTGCTTATCCCGGCCGGGGGGTTCTATGAATTTATGTAGACACTTCCCGGTTCAAGGTCGGCATTATGTCATTATCTTCTCCGGTCGTCATCAACATTGTTCTGTAGCTACATTCCTTTTGGGAAGTGCTATAATCAAGTCGCTATGACCACAAAGATCGCACCTACAGTTACAGCTCTCGAAGCGCAAGGCGCAGCCAACCTCTTCTTGTGCGATCATCTGGGTGATCGCTTCCTTGCCGTGCGCCCGCAGCTAGACGAGAGCGGCGACGTATGGCGCGTGCCCGTCGTGCTGACCTATGCCGTCCTCGGCCCCTTAGGCTGTGTCGGTGAAGTCGTAGTCGGCGCCAGCAGCGAAGAGATCGTCACATACACACCCATCGAGGAGATGAAGGAGCGCGCCCGCTCGCTCTACGCACAGCACCGTGACGAGATCGAAGCCCCGCTTTCATAAACAAGAGACCACTTACTCGTGCGTGCCCGCCTGCTTGCGGATGGTGCTCTCGGGCTTCGGCCTCGACCTTATGGAAGAGCGACTGCGTGAGATGTGCGACTGTAGTCCTCTGTTCGGAACAGGCGCCATGCAAGCAGTCGAAGCCGCGCGTTCACTTGGCTTCGCCCGCACGGCCAAGTACACACTCCGGTACGACGAGTTGCAAAGCCTCGTCGCAGACGGCCAGTACCCGATAGCCTACCTGAGCCTCGAAGCTATCGGCGGGACGGAAGAGGCCCACGCCGTCGTGGTTGTCGCAGCGGACGACCAGGTAGTCACAGTCATTGATCCGCTCTACGGCGAGCGCGCCATCTCGCGGCAGAGCTTCTTGACGGCATGGGCCGCGCGCCACAACCTCGTGCTCCTGGTGCATCACTGAGGCGCGAGGAAAAGCCCCACACGAGTCTTTATGCGACCTGCTCATCGAGCGGTTCGCTTAACTCTTCAAGTAGTTGCTCGATCCGTCTGACCGCGCACCGGTGGCGCTCGACCTCGCGCTCCCAGCCGTGCGCGACCGCATCCTCGATCTGAGGTAGGCTAGAAAAAGTGGACGCCATCACGGAAAAGATTTTAATCTTTTCCCTCACGAGAGATGGAGGTTCACAGCATGAAAGAGCAATTACCAAAACAGGTTTATACGCATGAGTACCGCGCGCAAGCGGTGCTATTGGTCACGCGCGCCGGTCTGAGCAGCGCCGCAGCCGCGCGCCGCTTGTCGATGTCTTTGAAGACCTTGGCAAATTGGGTCAAGCGCGCTAAAGGAGGTCAACTTCCCGCGGTGCGCGCCGGTGCCCGCGTAGTGCAGCGGGTGATCACTGAAGAACAAGCCGAGGTGTCCCGGTTGCGGCGCGAGGTGGCCGAGTTGCGGATGGAGCGCGCCAGCTTGAAAAAAGCCACCGCGTACTTTGCGACCGAGTCGCTGCGCGGGACGCGGTGATCAAGAACTTGTGCAGCGACTATCCGCGCGCGGTGCTCTGCCGCGTGCGCGATGTTTCCACGAGCGGCTACCACGCATGGCGTGTGCGGCAACCATCGCGGCGTGCAAAAGCCAGAGCGCGCTTGCAGATGGCGGTACAGGCAGCGCATCAAAGCACGCGCGCCACGTACGGCGCGAGAGCGATTACAGAAGGAGTTAGCGAGTGCCGGTTTCGCGGCGAGTCTCGGCACGGTCAAGCGCATCCGGCGCGAACTCGGACTGCGGTGCGTTCAGCAAAAGAAGCGTTTTCGTGTGACTACCACTGATTCGCAGCACACTTTGCCGGTCGCTGCGAACCTGCTCGCACAGAGTTTCACGGTACACCAACCTGATGAGGTGTGGCCGGCGGACATCACCTATGTTCCGACTGCTGAAGGCTGGCTGTATGTGGCGGCGATCAAAGACCTGTTTGCCGGAGAGATCGGCGGGCGTAGTTTCGGCGCGCGCATGAAGACTGCCCTCGTGGTGCGTGCGTTAGACCAAGCGCTGGCGAGCAGGCGACTCTCGCCCGAACTGATTCATCACTCGGATCGTGGAAGTCAGTATTGCAGCCACGAGTATCAAGCGTTGCTGCGAAGTTGTGGGCTGCGCGTGTCGATGAGCCGCAAGGGGAACTGTTACGACAACGCGCCGGTTGAGAGTTTCTGGTGATCAACGTCAACTACAATTTTCAACCGCATTGCCTCAGCATCTTTGTTACTGACAAGGGGGTGGTTGCCTCATAAAATTGTTACCGGCGTGCGCCCGCTATTTTTCCGGCGCGCCGGAAAGGCAACCATGAGCAAACATGTTAGTTTGAAGACCCGCCGCGAGTTGACCACCGCCATTTCTGAACGCTACCGTGCGGCCAATCGCCAGAGTAAAAAAGCGATCCTTGATGAGTTCGTCAAGGTCACAGGTTATCATCGCAAACACGCGATCAGGACTTTGTGCGGTAAGCAGATGGCAGAGCATAAAAAGCCAGTCGGCAAGCGGATCTATCATGCGGCGGTTGATGAATCATTGATCGTTTTGTGGGAAGCTGCCGACCGCATCTGCGGCAAGCGGTTGAAGGCGCTACTGCCGACCCTGATCGAAGCGATGAAGCGGCACGGTCATCTGCGGTTGGATGAGAATGTCCGAGAACTACTCCTCAGCATGAGTGCGGCGACGATCGACCGCAGGTTGCAGCAAGTGCGCGCGCCAGCGTTCGGAGCAAGACGCAAAAAGCGTGCTTTGAATCGCGTGCGAAAACTCGTGGCAGTGAAAACGTTCGCTGATTGGGGAGACGTGCGTATTACGGTGAAGATGAGCAGTGATTTCGCTCTCTCGTGAGCGCTTTTCCGGTGTGACAGCGCGGGCATTGATTATTTACTCCTGGTGCTCACGCACGGTCAAGTGATTTGTCTTCTTCCGCATTGATTCACCTTTGAGCGGCAACCGATGTGCATTGTTGAGCAGCCGATCCAAGAGCGCGTCCGCAATGGTCGGATCGCCGACATATTCATGCCAGTTTTCCACCGGCAGTTGACTCGTCACCAGCGTCGAGCGGGCGTGATAACGATCTTCGATGAGATCCAACAGATCGAGTCGTTCGAGTTGCGCCAGCGGTTTCAACCCGAAGTCATCGAGGATCAGTAAGTCCGTTTTCGCCAGCCCCGCGAACTGCTTCTGGAGACTACCGTCGCCGCGGGCGATGCGTAACTCTTCGAGCAAGCGCGAGGTGCGCTCATAACGCACGCTCAAGCCTTGCCGACAGGCTTGATTTCCTAAGGCACACGCTAACCAACTCTTGCCTGAACCCGTCGGCCCCGTGATGTGCAGTTGTTGATGCGCTCGGATCCAGTCGCAACTCACCAGCGCCGCCAGCTGACTTTTATCCAGTCCACGGCGATGTTTGTAATCGATGTCTTCAACGCAAGCCGGCTGCTTGAGATGAGCCATCTGCAAGAGGCGCGTCAAGCGCCGGCTGTCGCGCGAAGTGGCTTCGCGATCTACCAGCAACGAGAACCGCTCTTCGAAACTGAGATCATGCGTCGCGGGTTGTTCGAGTTGTTGCTGAAAAGCATCGGCCATCCCGGAGAGTTTGAGACTGCGCAAAGTTGAAAGTGTTTGGTGGGCCAGCATGGTTCTCCTTGTCTGCTCTTTATTGGTAATAAGCTGCCCCGCGCACATTCTGATGGGTGCGGAGCGTTGGGGTTGTGACTTGATCGGGGAGCGGTAACTGGTCGAGACCGCGCTGGAGGATGGAGAGCACGCTGCGGCGCGTCGGCGCATTAAGAGCGAGCGCTCGCTGGCAGGCCAACTCCAGTCTTTCCCGACCATACTGCTTAGACAAACTGAGCAGGCCGAGGCAACTGCGGTAGCCCTGCTCAGGATGCGACTTCAGTTCCAGCAAGTGTCGGACGAGATCACGAGTGAAGGGTCCAATCTCGACGGCCCAGTTGAGGAAGCGTCCCGGCGTCCACTCCAGATGCGCGCGGTGCGCTTTCGGCATGTGATCAGGCTGGGTTGAATGCGCGCCGCGCTGGCTGCTGCGCGCGTGCGCGGCGACGCGCTTTGAAGCGTGGAAGACTTCGACTGCGGTGGCGGTCAGGCGGACTTCAACTTCACGCTTCACCAGGGGATGCGGTACCGAGTAATAATGCCCCTCAACTTCGATGTGGTAGTCGAGATTGACACGTGCGCGTCGCCATTCGGCGTATTCATAAGGCTCACTGGGGAGCGGCAACAAGGCTGGACGATCCAGGGTCTCGAACTGTGAGCGCCGTGTGCCCGGCAGTTGTTTGAAAGGACGCTCATTGAGTGCAGTAAGCAGCGCGCGGAGCAACAGGTTCAACTCCAGGAGCGAGAAGAAGGTGTGATGCCTGAGGCGTGCCAGGATCCAGCGTTCAACGACTTGGACACCGACTTCGACCTTCGCTTTATCGCGCGGCTTGTAGGGGCGAGCGGGCAGCGCCGCCGTCTGGTAGTGGGCCAGCATCTCGGCATAAGAGGTGTTCAAGAGCGGTTCATAGCGACAGGCGCGGGTCACGCCGCTCTTGAGGTTGTCAGGGATCACAAGCTGCGGCACCCCGCCGAAGAAGGAGAAGGCGCGGACATGTGAACCGATCCAATCAGGCAGGCTTTGCGTGGCTGTGGCTTCCACATAGGTGTAGTTGGAGGCTCCCAGGACGGCGACGAAGACTTGCGCTTCTCGGACTTCGCCCGTCGCAATATTGACGATGGGGATGGTTGGTCCGCAGTAGTCAACGAAGAGCTTCTCGCCGGCACGGTGCGTCTGGCGCATCGAGAGCTTGAGGCGCGAGCGCCATTCTCTGTACAGCACGCAGAACTGGGTGTAACCGTAACCTTCGGGGTGCGCGGCGGCATATTCTTCCCAGAGCAGTTGCCGGGTGACGCCCTTGTGCTTGAGTTGCAGATGAATGTCCGAGAAGTCGAGCGTGGCCTGGCGCTGATTCGCGGAAGTTGGTGGAGCGCTTTGCGGCCACAAGGCACGAGCCAGTGCCGCCTCGTCCATCTCGGCGGGCAAGGGCCATGCAGTGAGTCCGGCACGGTCAGCCGCGGCCAGGTACTTGGCGACCACGCCCGTGCTGAGTTTGAGTGAGCGGGCGATCTGTCGCTGGCTCAAGTGAGCGGCGAACTTTAAGCGAAGAACTTCTTTGATCTGGCGCATGGAGAGTCTCTGAACCGGCATCCTTTTTATCCTCCAAAAATGATATTGGAGGAGATGATCCGGTCAAACGGATTGATACTCCAGCGCTGTCAACCGATCTTTCGCTCGCGTGAGCAGTTGTTTCGCAAAGCCGTGAAAAGTGCTCACGATGCGGCGAAACGGGTGCTCACGATCAAGCGAAACAGGTGCTCACGAAAAAACGAAACAGGTGCTCACGCTCGCCCGAAATACGCAGAGTGTTATTATTCTACAAAAAGGTTCTTCTGTGGAATTCGTGTGCCTCCCCTCTTATGTCATCCTGTCCGGACTATCAGAGCAAATCATATCAACGAATGTGCAGTAGTTAAGTACCTAAGCAAAAGTTATTCGATATTTTGAACCCACTTGACTGAGAACATTATCCAACGCTTGGCAGAAAGCCTTGTACGAGTCGTAGGCACTCAAGGGCAGCCATTCGTACTTGATTTTCCGCCATAGTATTTCAATCAAGTTTAGTTCGGGGCAGTAGGGCGGCACGAAGAAGATATGCAAGCCACGCCGCGCCCAGACCTCAAGTTGGTCGTCGAACTCTTCCGAGGTGTGTGTCGGGGCATTGTCGATGACGACCCACGTCTCTTGGTCAATCAGGCGGCTGAAGGTCTCAAAGCAATGAATGACCAAGTCGCTGTTGACCGTCCCCGTGAAGACGAAGGACTGGAGTTGAGAGGTGCGCCATTGCAAAAAGCCCAGCACATTGTGGCGCACGCTCTGGGCGGCAGGAATCTCTAGTTGAACGCCGGTGGGCTGCCACGCATAGGGGACACAGGGGAGACGTGAAAAGCCGGATTCGTCATAGTAGTACAAGGCACATTCAGCGCGGTCAGCGCGCTTTTGCAACGCCGTCAACTCGTCTTGGGCGGCGCGAAAGGCGGCCTCATCCCGCTGTGAGCGCACACTGCGGCGCATTCGTTTCCAGACCAGTGCGCTTTGTTTGAGGAGGCGTTTGAGAGTGCTGGGGCTAATCTTTTTGCCGGTCTGCCGCGCAAGCTCTGAGAGTTGGCGATGTGGCGCACGCGGTTCGCCTTGCGCCAACTTCAGCGCCGTGGCTTGTTCTTCCTCCGTCAAGGTGGTGGGGCGTCCGCCGCGCGGGTCATCATCCAAACCCGCCGTGTGGTCATCATCCCAGCGCGCGAGCCACGCGCTGACCGTCTCGCGGGTCACTTCAAAGATGTCAGCGATCTGATCTATGGAGTACTGCCGATGACTGAGCAAGACGGCTTGGGCGCGCATCCGCACTCGATGGGTGGGATGCGTTTGCACCATTTGCTTGAGCGTCGCACATTGTTCATCACTGAGCGGCTGAACAAAACGAGTAGGTGTTTTCATGTCGGTCATTGTAAAGAAAAACTTTTGCTCAGGTACTTAGCCCTCTACTGAAATGGGCACCAGCGGTAAGAAAAAGAAAAATTCTGCACCAGTCCAATCGTGATTTATCTAGCCTGCTTACAACCCCCCGGACAATGGGGAGAGGGCAAGCAAACTCAGATTAGTTCATTTACTCTTGCCAGTCTTAGGGCCAGGCTTCTCCTTCTCGAACCTCTCTACCTCACGCCGATCTACAAACTCCCTTCCGCCAACAGTGATAGCCTGTAGTCGCTCACGCCGGACTAAGGATCGTATAGCCGCCCGGGACACTCCTCGCAATCTCGCCGCTTCTGCCTGACTGATTAACTCATCTATTGGGGTTGTCGCTTTCCTTTTAGTCATTCAGAAATATCCTATTGACTTAAGATTTAATCTAGGTATAATTATGTTAACACTGTGAAAGTAATCATGCAAGCATAGGATTAAATAAGGGCCGTCAGGCGACGGTTCAAGCAGGGCGATGAGAGCGAAAAGGCGTGAATGTGGAATCCAATGTGGAGTCAAATAGAAAAGGCTACCCTCGCGGATAGCCTAACCTGTTGACTCTAAAAGTGGAGCAGAGGAGG
>JANMAD010000622.1:0-5678 GCA_031359515.1 Acidobacteriota bacterium
AACTACGTCGCGCATAGAAACGAATGCCGCCGCGAGATATGCAAACTCGCGGCGGCATTTCGCTTCAAGCGCTATTGGCTTTGGGCGTCAGCGCGTCTGCCCTTTGTTCTGTTCGTCGAGCCACTGCTTGAGCGGCGCGAAGTAGTCGAGGATGGCGGTGGCGTCCATGCGGTCTTCGCCGGTCATGGCCTTGAGCGCTTCGGGCCAAGGCTTGCTCAAGCCTAGCGCGAGCATCTGTTTCAACTTTGCCCCCGCTTGCTTGTTGCCGTAGATCGAGCAGCGGTGCAGCGGCCCCTTGTAGCCCGCCTCGCGGCAGAGCGCACGATGAAATTGAAACTGAAGCACGTCGGCGAGAAAGTAGCGCGCATACGGCACGTTGGCCGCGACGTGATACTTCGCGCCCGCGTCGAAGTCCTGCTCGCTGCGCGGCGCGGGCGGCGCGATGCCCTGATACTTCTCGCGCAACTCCCACCAGGCTTTGTTGTAATCCGCCGGCTTGATTGCGCCGGAGAAAACTTTCCAACGCCACTGATCAACCAGATAGCCGAACGGCAGGAAGGCCACTTTGTCGAGCGCACGCTCTAACAGCAGCCCGATGTCCGCGCTCTCGTCGGGCACTTTATCAATCAAGCCGATCTGTTTCAGATAAGCGGGTGTGACCGAGAGCGCGATAGTGTCGCCGATGGCTTCGTGGAAACCGTCGTTGGCGCTGTCCTCGAAGAGGAAAGGCTGCGGCGCGTAGGCCATCTGATAGTAGTTGTGCCCAAGCTCGTGATGGACGGTGGCGAAGTCTTCGGCCGTGATGTCAATGCACATCTTGAGCCGCACGTCGCGTTGATAATCAACGTCCCACGCGCTCGCGTGGCAGACCACGTCGCGATCCTGTGGCTTCACAAAGAGCGAACGCTCCCAGAAGGTTTTAGGCAGTGGGTCGAAACCGAGCGAGACGAAAAACTTTTCGCCGTAGCGCACCATCTCCTGCGGCGTGGTCTTGCGCTGCTTCAAAATCTCCGTCAGGTCGTAGCCCGCATCGCCATGCTCCGGTTTCAAGAGCGGATAGATGTTGCCCCAACTTTGCGCCCACATGTTGCCGAGCAGGTGCGCCGGAATCGGCCCGTGCGCGGGCACAAGCTCGCGCCCGTACTTCTTGGCGAGTTGATTGCGCGTATAGATGTAGAGCGAATCGTAGAGCGGTTTGACTTGCAGCCAGAGCCGCTCCATCTCGGCGGCGAAGGCGTCGGGCGGCATGTCGTACTTCGCACGCCACATCGCGCCCACATCCGTAAAATTCATCTCCCGCGCGCCCTTGTTAGCTAACTCGACGAAGCGCGCATAGCTTTGCCGATACGGCGGCGCGACGGCGTGCCAGCCGAGCCAGATGCGCTTCAACTCTTCCGGGTCGCGGCTGTTCGCCATAACGCGCTCCATATCGCCCAGACTGAGACACTTGGCTTTGTCGCCATCGGGGCAATACTTGCCTTTGCCGTAGTCGCTCTCCAAAGAGACCGCGATCTTCGTCAACTCTTCGCGCTCGGTCGCGTTCGCTGGCGCGGGCAACACGAGCGCGAGCCGCAACAGCGTGAACTTGCGGGCCGTATCGGGCGCGAGCCGCAGGCCATCGAAGCGGCGCGCGGCTTCGGCCAGTTCGGTCGTGGCGGCCGTCAGATCATTCTGCGCGGCGGCGGCCAACGCTTCGGTGTCGTCCGTAATGAAATTGCTCTGCACCCAACTGGCGCGACTCGCTTTGAGATTGAGGTCGAGTAATTTCCGCTCGGCGTCGGCGATGAATTTCTCCGCTTCCGCCACGGTCGGTTTCGCGCCCGCTTTCTTGGGGGCAGTAGGCGAGCGCGGCGTAATGGTTCTGCTATGCGCCATATTATTGGCCGTCTGTGCGAGGGTCGTTGACGACAAGATAACGGCTAACAGTCCGCTCAAGATAGTTCGACTCACGAGGCAACTCCTTTTGCATGTTTAGTGTTGGATGAGGACAGTTCTACGCCAAGTTGGGCGGAGATGTAAATAGGCAAAATTATTTTGCTGCGCGCCGCCCGCCAGTGCTAAAGTGGCGCGCACCCGCCCCCGCGCGTGGACGGCGCTCGGCCTGTCCCCCGGTGCGAGTGTGCCTCTCAGGGTCTCGTGTGATGAAGAGCAACAGCGGACGTGAATACTGCCTGATCGTCGAAGGCTCGTACCTGTCCGAGTCGGAAGCGGAACATGCGTTGCGCGATCCGTTCATCGAGGACTGGGTCGAGGAGACGGGGCACTTCCGCATACATAATCTGCACGAGATGGAAGTTGTGCCAGGTGTCATGCTTGGCGTGCTTGGCATCGTGATGTTGGACGATGGTCTGTTCGAGATTGCCAGCACAGACCCAAAGCATCCGTTGACCGAGCATAAAGCGCGCGGCGTCGCCGAAGCCGTTCGGCGGCATGGCATGTTCGATGAGATCAACTTCGAGCCGCGCGATGAAACGCACGACAGGGCAGCGCGGGATGCGAGCGAGCCAGAGGGAGACGAAGAGATATGAGATTCTATCGCGGTGTGCTTGAGCATGGGGCATAAGCCTTGTCCCTTACCGCGTGTGCGCGTCCGGCGACGGGCCGCACACACCGTCGCCTGTTTTCCACGTTTTACAACTCCATTTTCAGCCTATATCTGTTTGGTGTGCATTGTCCCGGCGGTTAATGTTAGGCTTAGTTGTTTAGTTGAACAATGACGAGTTTCCTACACGGTCGTGTGCAGATCATCGTCGGCGACATCACCGCGCAGCAGGTTGACGCAGTGGTGAATGCCGCTAATGCGACGCTGCTTGGTGGCGCTGGCGTGGACGGCGCGATCCATCGTGTGGGCGGCGCGGCCATATTGGCCGAGTGTCAGGAGATTCGCCGCACAAGCTATCCTAAAGGACTACCGACAGGCGAGGCTGTGATCACGACGGGCGGCGATCTGCCTGCGCGCCACGTGATTCACACGGTCGGCCCCATCTGGGGACAGCACGATGGACGCGAGGCCGAATTGCTCGCCGCCTGTTATCACAACTCGCTCGTGCTCGCCGTGCAGCACGGGCTTGAGTCCATCGCCTTCCCCGCGATCTCGACCGGCGCATACGGCTATCCGCGCGCCGCGGCGGCGCAAATAGCGTCACAAGCCATCAGCACATTTTTGTTACACGTGTCAGCCACGGCGAAACTCGAAAGCGTACATCGCCCACTCGCGGAAGTCCGCCTGATCTTCTTTTCGCAGGCGGATACCGATGAATTTTTGCGTCATCAGCAGTTCGCTGCCTAGCGCGCGGGCTGTGGTCAGTCGTTTGCTGTGATTTTATCTGCGCCGGTGTTGCCGGCCGAAAAGGATGAATCTTTAGCCCTATGCAGATGTTGAAAGAACTCGAAGCTTTCGAGACGGAAGCTAGCACGCAGCCCGCGCGCACCTTGCCCGAATCCTTGCGCGCGTTGGAGCAGCTATCATGGAACTACTGGTGGAGTTGGGCGGCGGACGGCGCGTCGGTGTTCCGCGATCTCGACCCGGAAATCTGGGAAGAGTGTGAGCATAACCCGCGTTGCGTGCTGCGCGAAGTTGAAGAGTATCGCCTGTTGAAGATGGCCACCGACCCGGCCTACGTCAGACGGGTCGCGCAACTCGCCGCCGGGTTCGACCGCTACATGAATCCCGCGACGCCCACGTGGGCGCAAACAAACGCCCGCGCGATCACGCATGCCAACCCGGTGGCATACTTCTGCGCCGAGTTCGGCATACACAATTCGCTCCCGCTCTACTCCGGCGGCTTGGGCATCCTCGCGGGCGATCATCTGAAATCGGCGAGCGATCTCGGTCTGCCGCTAGTCGGCATCGGATTGCTCTATCAGCATGGTTATTTCCGCCAACGCCTGCGGCGTGACGCCTGGCAGGAAGAGCAATACGGCCAACTCGACGCGGACATGCTGCCGTTGCAATTGGTGCGCGACGGAGTGGGCGCGCCCGTGCTGATTGAAATGGAGTTGCGCGGCCGGCGTGTGCAGGCGCAAGTCTGGCGCGTAGAGGTCGGGCGTGTCAGCTTGTTTCTGCTCGACACGAACGTCGCGGAGAACGCGGACGTTGATCGCCTGATCACCGGGCATCTCTATGGGGGCGACCGCGAGACGCGCTGTGTGCAGGAAGTGCTACTAGGCGTCGGCGGCGTGCGCCTGCTACGCAAACTTGAGATCGAGCCACATCTCTTTCATCTGAACGAAGGCCATTCGGCGTTTCTCACGCTGGAGTTGGCGCACGAGTTGACCGCCGCCGGACAAGATTTCGCGAGCGCGGCCGCCACGGTGCGCTCGCGCTGCGCCTTCACCACGCACACGCCGGTCGCCGCCGGGCACGACGAGTTCTTGCCTAGTCTGGTCGAGTATTGTTTTGGCCCTGACTATATCGCGACGCTCGGTCTCGACCGCCAACAGTTCATCGCGCTCGGGCATATCAAGGCGAGCGACGGGACGGAATTGTTCGGGCTGACGCCGCTCGCGTTGCGCATGTGTCGCTCGACCAACGGCGTCTCGCGCAAGCACGGCGAGATCTCGCGCGCTCTGTGGCAAGACCTGTTTCCGGGGCACACGGCGGACGACGTGCCGATCACTTACGTGACGAACGGCGTGCATACGCCGACGTGGGTCGCGCCCCTGCTGCGCGAGTTGTACGAGCAGCACGTCGGGCCGAACTGGGCCGAGTTGCAATGCGATGGCGACTGTTGGGCGCAAGGCGTCGCGCGCATCACGGATGAAGAGTTGTGGCACGTGCATCGTTTGCAGAAGCAGAAGTTGATCGCGTTCATGCGTCACCGGCAATATCACGCGCGTTTGCAGCGCGGCGAAAGTCCTGAGTTCGCCGACGCTGCGCGCAGGGCATTCGACCCCGAAGCGTTGACCATCGGTTTTGCGCGCCGCGTCGCGGCGTATAAACGTTGGAGTCTGATTCTGCATGAGCCGGAGCGGCTGATGCGTCTGTTGAGCGATGCAACGCGGCCCATGCAGATCGTCTTCGCGGGCAAGGCGCATCCGCAGGACGAGGGCGCGAAACAGATTCTGCAACAACTCGTGCAATGGAAACTGCATCCGGAAGTGATCCATCGCGTCATCTTCATTCAAGACTATGATCAAGAGGTGGCGCGCCAACTCGTGCAGTCGGTGGACGTGTGGTTGAACGTGCCGCGCCGTCCGCTCGAAGCGTCGGGCACGAGCGGCGAGAAGGTGGCGATGAACGGCGGCTTGAATCTATCGATCCTCGACGGTTGGTGGCCCGAAGGCTACGACACAACGAACGGCTGGGCCATCGGCGACTCGACGGCGCGAGCGGGCGAGACGAATGATGAAGACGCACGCGACGCCGAATCGCTCTATCAGTTGCTTGAAACGGAGGTCGTCCCGACTTTCTATGAGCGCGACGCGCATGGCATCCCGCGCCGTTGGGTCGCGATGATGAAGCGCGCGATCACCACGCTCGTCCCCGCCTTCAACAGTGACCGCATGGTGCGCGATTACACGGAAAAGATTTATCTGGGCACGGGCGACTAACAGGCCCACGAGCAAAGCACGAAACAGAAGTACAGGGTCACAGATGCGAGCTGTGACCCTGAACTTTTATCCATAGCTTATGGCCGTTTGCGAGAGAGCGCCTCGTGCCGGGAGCGCGGGCATCT
>JANMAD010000634.1:0-3195 GCA_031359515.1 Acidobacteriota bacterium
GAGCGAGTGGTCAGCAAAGTTCGTCAACGTGTAGTTGATCTGGCTGCTCACCAGATACTGACAATAATCCAAGCGCGTGGGTTTGGTGCTATCTTCCATGCGCTAATTATCAAGGGTTTTACCTCTTTGCGTAAGTCCTAAGTTATTAAACCTGTTGCGCGATAAGGAAAATCCGTATTCCGGCTCGTCAAGGTCGAAACAAACGCGATAGAGCGGCTGTAAACGTCAAGGAGATAGGTCTGAGAGCCATGTTGTAGAAAGCTCTCTAATCTTATCGCGCAACAGGTTTATTGTATAAACCCTTCGTCACGACAAGCTTGTGTGGCACCGTCCGAGCCTAAGTCTGTGCAGACATTATTACTGTCGCAGACAAAGAAGTAGTTATCAGCAGAGCTTCCGCAACTGAGCCAGTAGTTGTTCCCGTTTTGATCGGTGCTACGCCACTGGAGTACGTTAGCGTAAACGGAGATTCGAGAGGTAAGCAAGAGTGCTACCAAGACTGAAACGAACAGCAATTTCTTGATCGTTTTCTTGAGCGTCTTTCGCATGAGTATTCTCCTAGGGTTTAGAGGTTGAGGTCAAGCCACTTGGTGTGAGTAAGTGGCAATAGGTTTTCGGAAAACTCGTCCGGTTGAGCCGGAGTGAGCAGGAGAAACGTGAGTGACAGGCGCAGCCTACGTTAAAGGCCCCCCCCTTTGTCAAGATATTTTTGCTGTCCACGCACCGAAGCGAACGTTCTGTCCGCGCCCGCTGTTCTTTGCCGCGCGTCTCGTATATCGGCTATACTCGCGCGACTGGCGCTCGTGCGGAAACGTGGCACGATCCCCCGGCGGGGCCGGCTCAAGCGTAGCTCGACTCTGAAGTCGGCGCAGGCTGTTGAGTCTCTCCGTCTTCTGTGATTGATCGAAAGTAGAAGGTGGTAAACGATCTTATGTATCAACTTCCCAAAGGCGAAACGAGTGCGGCGGAGCGGGCGCTGCTCGGCCGCCTGCGCGTCTGGATCGCGGCGCTGGCTGTGACCTGTCTGGTGGTGGGCGCGTGCGTCGGCGCGTTGCTTGCCGGTAAGCCGGCCGTGGCGCAGAACAGTGGCACGCGCACTGAAGCGCAGATCGCCCGCGCGCCCGAAGCTTTGTCGGCCTCGTTCGCCGAGATCGCGAAGCACGTCGAACCGGCCGTCGTGAATATAGACACGATCTCCGCGCCGCAGGTGGCCGATAAGGACAACAGCGACAACGAGGACGAGAAGGACGCCAGCCCCAACGACAACCCCTTGATGGAGATGTTCCGCAAGCACATGCGCCAGCCTGCGCGCGGCGTGGGCAGCGGCTTCATCGTGGACGCCAAAGGCTACATCCTGACCAACCAGCACGTGATCGAAGGCGCGACGCGCATCAAGGTGCGTTTGCAGTCGGGCGAAGAGTTGATCGGCACGGTGGTCGGGCAAGATGAAGAGACCGATGTGGCCGTCGTCAAGGTAGACGCGAAACGCGATCTGCCGACGGTGAAACTCGGCGACTCGGATGACGTGCAGGTCGGCGACTGGGTGTTGGCCGTCGGCTCGCCGTTCGGGCTTGATCAAACCGTCACCGCCGGCATCATCTCCACGCGCGAGCGCACCACGCCGGTCTCCACTAGCTTCCAGCACTTCATTCAACCCGATGCCGCGATCAATCGCGGCAACTCCGGCGGCCCGCTCGTCAACATGCGCGGCGAAGTGATCGGCATCAACTCGCAGATCGCCACCTCGACCGGCGACTACAACGGCATCGGCTTTGCCCTGCCGTCGAAAGAGGCCGCCTTCGTCTATAGTCAACTCATCGGCGCGAGCCACAAAGTACAGCGCGGTTATCTCGGCGTGGTGCCCACCTCCGTCAAGGGCGAGTTTGCGCGCGTCTATGGCTTGCCCGAAGCGAAGGGCGCGATCATCACGGACGTGCGCGAAGGGCCGGCGAGCAAGGCCGGCATCCAAGTGGGCGACGTGATCGTCGAGTTCAACGGCCAGCCCGTGGTCAGTTCGCAGGATTTGATCAATAAGGTCGCGTCCACACCTGTTGGCCAAACCATACAGCTAACCCTGCTGCGCGATGTGAACAATAAACTGGAACGGCGCACGGTCGGCGTGGCCGTCGGCGAGCGTCCGCCGCTGACGGAGAATGACAAGTCGAAAAGCGCGCCGCCGCCGCAGCCCAAAGAGAAGCCGGGTGCGCCCGCCTTTGTCCGTCCCGCGCTCGGTGTGAAACTGAGTGAGTTGACAAACGTGTTGGCGAACGAGAAGAACTTGCGCGGCGTGCGCGGCGTGCTAGTCACGGAAGTCGATCCGGGCGGCATCGCGTTCGACGCCGGCTTGAAAGAGGACTGGGTCATCCAGCGCGTCAACCGTCTGCCCGTCGCTTCGCTCGCCGACTTCGAGCGCGTGATGAACGAGCTGAAACCCGGCGATGCCGTCGTCATGCAGGTCGCCTACTTAAATGGTGGGCGCATCCAACAGAGCATCGTGCAGTTCACGTATCAATGAAGCTATTAGCTATTAGCTGTTAGCTCTTAGCTTCGTCCTGTCGCCAAACTTGCACGACACTGACAAGGCTGCTTCATCACGAATGTTAAAGCTAATAGCTAATAGCTAACAGCTAACAGCTTCTTATGGCACAAGCGAAAAAAGCACTCAATAAACAGACGAAAAAGAACGGGCGCGCGACGGGTGCGCGTGCGTCTGTCAAAACTTATTACAACTACATCGGCGGCGAATGGACACCAAGCGCGTCGGGTGAGTTCTTCGAGAATCAAAACCCGGCCGACACGCGCGATGTCGTCGGCCGGTTCGCACTCTCAAACGGCGATGATGTCGCACGCGCGGTGGCGGCGGCCAAGAGCGCGGCTGATGGTTGGAAGCGTCTGCCCGCCCCGCGCCGCGCAGAGATTTTATTCCGCTTGGGCAACATCCTCATCCGCGACAAGGACGCGCATGCCGCCGCGATGACGCGCGAGATGGGCAAGGTCTTGCAGGAGACCGGCGGCGACGTGCAGGAGGCGATTGACTGTACGTTCTACACGGCGGGCGAGGGGCGGCGTCTGCACGGCTTCACCACGCCCGCCGAGATGCCCGACAAGTTTGCGATGTGCGTGCGCCAGCCCGTCGGCTTGTGCGCGCTCGTCACGCCGTGGAACTTCCCGATGGCGATCCCTTCGTGGAAGCTG
>JANMAD010000671.1:0-2412 GCA_031359515.1 Acidobacteriota bacterium
AGGTTCTTACTGATGATCGCGTCGTCTGAGCTTTCGATGATCGCCGCCATCTGTAGGAGATCATTCTCGGCCCGCTTGCGCTCGGTGATGTCGCGTGTGAAGCAGCGTGTGTGGATAAATTGACCGTTCTCCTGATAGACGTTCGAGCTGATGAGAACGTGCCGGATCGTGCCGTCTTTACAGCGCAACCGCGCCTCATAATTGTGCAGTTCGTCGCCGCGACTGAGCCGGCTGAGAATGTCGCCTATCGTCGCTTGATCGGCGTGGAACTCGGCGATGTGATGCCCGATATATTCCGCGCGCCTGTAGCCGAGCAATTCGAGTTCGGCCTGGTTCGCCCACAGGACAAGCCCGTCGGGGCCGACCCAGTGGAGACCGACCGTAGCGTTCTCCATGAAGTCGGTCAACTCTTGCTCGCGGCGGCGTAGTTGCTCCTCCGCGCGCTTGCGCTCGGTGATGTCGGCGACGAGCGCGACCACGCCGGTCGTCTGCCCCGCAGCGTCTGTGAGTGGCGCGGTCGAGATGCTTACATCAATGAACGTGCCGTCCTTACGCAGCCGCTTGGTCTCGTAGTTGGTGAAGCTATGCCCTGTGAGCGCCGCCTGATGGTCGCGTTCCATATCCGCTTGCAGTTCTGCGGGGACGGTGGGCAGCGGCTGGTTCAACACCTCCTGCTCGCGCCAGCCATAGATAGTTTCGGCGGCCGAGTTCCACAGTTTGATCCGCCCCTCGGTGTCGAGCACGATGATGGCGAGCGGCGAGGCGTGGATGATGGCCTGTAACATCTGATTATTCTCGCGCAACATACTTATGCCCTCTGAAAGACTTCGCGGCGTTGCGCTCCGTAGCGCGAGTTGCTTGTCACGCTGGCAGCGCCGCTACTCTGGCGCAAGCTTTACGGCCCGTTGCCGACCGATTATGTTTGGGAAGATATGCGTCACGAAAAAACTACGCCTTCGATTATAGCAAGTCAAGACACGAGCCGGCACATGCGCACTCGGCAGTACGCAATAGCGGAAGCGCGAAGTCGGTTTGGGCCGGCGGCGTTTCTTTGTCCGGCGCATGCGATCTGCTAGTCTCAGCCGCAGCAAAAACTTGCGCGAGGATGGCAGACCAACTTGTACCCGGCCGGCAATCTCTTTATCCCCGCCCCGCACGGGCAACTCGAAGCGATCTTGAAAGAGCCGCGCGAACTGCCCCCACGCGCCGCCGCGCTCGTTCTGCACCCGCACCCGTTGCACGGCGGCACGATGCATAACAAGGTCGTCTTTCGCGCCGCCCGTGCATTGAACGAAGCCGGCGCGATCACGCTTCGTCTCAATTTTCGCGGCGTCGGCCACAGCACCGGCACGCACGATCACGCGCGTGGCGAGCAAGACGATGCCCGTGCCGGTCTCGACTATCTCGCGGCCAATTACCCACACTTGCCACTCCTGCTCGCCGGCTTCTCTTTCGGCGCGCGGGTCGGGCTTGAAGTCGGTGTCACAGACGAACGTGTGGCGGCGCTGATCGGCATCGGCACGCCTGTCAGTATCCCGGAGCGCGGCTATGATTTCTCTTTCCTGCGTGAGTGTCGCAAACCGCTCCTCTTAGTTCACGGCGAGCGCGACGAGTTCGGCGACGTGGCGCGTTTGCGCGCACTCGCGGCCGAGTTGCCCGCCGAGGCGCGCGTCCGCATCGCGATCATCCCCGCCGCCGGCCACTTTTTCGACGATCAGCTTGATGAGTTAGTGCGCGTAATCAGGGAGTGGGCGAGAGAGACGCTGGCTGAGTTAAGCAACAAAAGTTTAGCCGATGGCGCGGGGCTGAGTTAAAATTACTGCACGCTCTACGAATCGCACACGCCGCGTGCTCGAGGTAAACATGAAACAGTTTATGCGCCCCACCCTCGTCCTGCTCTGCCTCTGTCTCTCATTAAACACATTCGGGCAGAACAAAACCAACCCCGCCGTCACCGCTTTTTGGAGCAACTTTCAAGCAGCCGTGGCGAAAGATGATAAGGCGACCGTAGCCGCGCTGACTAAGTTTCCCCTGCACATGCCCTATGGCGTGCCGAGCATTAAGACTAAAGCGCAGTTCACCAGTAGCGGCTACAAAAAGATTTTCGATGCGGAGACGAAGAAGTGCTTCGCCAACGCCAAGCCGGAGTTGGCGAGCGCAAAGAGCAAGCGGTTTAGTATCAGTTGTGGCGAGGCGATGTTGTACTGGTTCGAGTTGGTCAACGGCGCGTACAAGTTCGCGGCGGTGGATAACGTTAACGAGTGAACGTGGCGCGCTCCGGCAAAGTCTGACCGCTTCCCTTACCGCGTTTTGGTGGAAGTCTTTTCCGAGAGTATCCAGTCGTTCGGATCAAGCTCCACTTTCTTCGGCCGCTTCGGCAGTTTGATCGTGAAGGGCGTCTGCGGGCCTAAG
>JANMAD010000693.1:0-16518 GCA_031359515.1 Acidobacteriota bacterium
TTAGCCTGTCAAACGCCGGCTGGCGGAAACTTGACGCAGCCTCCACGACGTGTGAAGCGACGTGGATTCCGCGCTGACAGGGTCGTTGAAATTGTGGCCCAAGCTAGCATAGGCATCTTACCCCGTCAACGCGCAGACGAGTAGGCAGCTTGGATACGGCAACGGCGTGCGCGGCGCGCGGCAGCCCGCCGATTTAAGTCGGGCCGGCTTCGTCGAGCCGGCGCACGAGGTTGACGTATTCGCCACGCTCGAAGCCGTGGGCTTGGAAGTAATCAATGAGGTCGCCGTCGTTCCAGTTGACCATCGTGTTGACGACGGCGACGCCGGCACGGCGAAAACTGTCGAAGCAGGCGTGGAGCAGCAACTGGCTGACGCCGCGCCCTTGATAGTCGGGATCGACGCCTAAGACTTCCAGCCAGCCGGCCAACTCCGTGGCGAACTCCCAGCCGCGCACATCGCCCAGCACGAAGCCGACGACGTGGTTGCGATGCTCCGCGACGAGGCAGGTGTCGGGCGCGCGTTTGATGTAGGCGTCGCACTTGGATTCGTAGTAGGCGGCGTGCGGCCGGCCCGTGATCTTTTCGTCGAGGCGCAACACTTGATCTATGTCGCGCACGGTCATCTTGCGCACCGTAATCTCTTTCATACGTCTGATCCTGTGTGCCCTGTGCGCCCGCCGGCCGCGCAACAGGCGCATGCCGACCTTGCGCACCAGTTGCGGTTTGAGCGAGCGGCTGATGATGTCGCGATAAGCGGCGTGCCCGGAGACGGCGTCGAAGAGCGCATCGTACATCAGGGGATCGGTCTTGCCGATGTCGATCATTGGATCGAGGAAGAAGCGTGCGCCCGCGAGCATCAAGCGGCGCACGACGACGCCGTAGAAATGATCGCCGAGCAGATCATTGCAGGCGCGGCGATAGTGCGTGAACGCTTTGCGCGAGACGCCGTGCGCGAGCATTGCATCGGCCGCGCGCAGGCCTGTGCTGAGCGCGGTGTTGATGCCCTTGCCTTTGAAGGGCCTAAGCCAACCGGTCGCGTCGCCGACGAGCGCGTAACGATGACCGTAAGGCGCATGCGCGGGCGCAGAGGGAAAGCGGCCTTCGTAGTAGTTGATCGCGCCGGCATCGAACGGCGGCAACAGCTTTTGCACGGCGGGTAGTTGCAAAAAAGCGTCGAGGTCGCATGAAGTGACGCGCTCGCCCGCGATGTTGACGAGGATGTGATCGCCTTTGGGCGTGATCGCGCCGAACTCTATGTGCGGACAGGCGCGCGGCAGCAGAAAGGCGTGGACGATGTGGCCGAGTTTCTCGATCTGGAAGTGCGCGGGCGCATCAATCTTCGTCAGATAACTTTGCAACCATTTCGCGGGCCGGCGAAAGCCGCGCCCGGCGGCACGATTCGTCACTTCTTCAAAGACCGATAGCAACGCTTCGTCGAGACCAAACGCGCCGACGACCACATCCGCGCGCACGTACTCCGACTCGCTATAGACGCGCACCTCGTCCAAGCCAGCGCCGCGCACGAACTCGACGCCGGTCACGCGCGAATCAATCACCTCCGCACCGAGTTCGCGTGCGTGGTCGAGCATGAAGCGATCAAAGTGTGCGCGCTCGACGGCGTAAGTAGCTTGGCCTTGGCCGGGCGTGGCGGCGGTTGCGCCGTGGCCGGTGAGCAGCAGATTTTCGCGTGTGCCGTGCAAGCGATAGCCAAATATCTGGCGCTTGATGAGCGTGTGCGGCAGATGCACATCCAACTCGGCGGCGAGCAATGTTTCAATCGGCGGCGAGAGAACGCCGACGCATTGATTGGCGTGAACGTTGAAATCCTTGCCCTCGAAGACGAGCACGCGCAGGCGAAGCCCGCGTGCGTCCGCCCCGCGCAGCAGACGTATGGCGCAGGCCGCGCCGCCGGGGCCGCCGCCGATGATGACGACCGTCGAACCGTCGTGTAGGCGGTAATCGGGCACGGCCGCTATTTTAACCTAGAAGCGGACAGGCGCGGCGCATTTACTTGGGCCGTTGGCGCGCGATGCACAGACAATTGCAACATTTTATGTGCTTGGGCGTAATCGGTCAGTTACGTAAGCATTGTTTTCAAACCAGCCCTTTATGTTGTGCTGAGTTGAGGTCAGCACACTAAAGCTCGTACATAGAACGCGGCTCTGCTCACGTAACTGACCGATTACGCTTGGGCCGGCAAAAAACTTGACATCCCCTTGCTGACGCGACTACGCTGCACAGCGAATTATCCACCGTGCCTGGGTGTCTAGTTCCTTCCGCACTCTCTTAACCTAGGGTAAATCCGGTTCTGCTTAAAGGTAGCGGTCTTAGCTCAGACGAACCGTTCGACGCGAACACAATAACCTGACTCCGCAGCAGCTCCTGCCTAAGCAAACCACAACAGGGCGACCACGCTTCGCGTTAACTATGTCGCCGCGCTCGCCGTCAAACCTCTACTGTCCGCCTCGTGTACGCGCAAGTGAAGCGCCGCACACCGGCGGTACTCAAACTGTCAACGGTTAAATTTTGCAGCAACGGTTAAGGAGAGAAATAATCATGTCCACCCCCTCGAACATTATCCGGCCAAGTATCCGCCGCGTCTGGCTCTTTACTGGCATCAACGTTTTACTCTTCATCTGCATCACCTGCGTCGCCGCTGTCGCGCAGAACGTCAACGTCACGGCCACGGCCGGCACGCCCTCGGCCTCTTACACGACGCTCAAGGGCGCGTTCGACGCCGTCAACGCCGGCACGCATCAAGGCGCGATTACCATTGACATCGCGCTGAGTACGACTGAAGGCGCAACGCCGGCTGTCTTGAACAGTAGCGGGGCGGGCAGTGCGGTTTACACTTCTGTCCTGATCCGACCATCCGCTGACGGCGTGACCATCACGGGCACGACGCCCACCGGGCGCGGCGTCATCGAGTTGAACGGCGCGGACAACGTCACTATCAACGGCGACAACCCGAACACAGGTGGTACGAACCGCAACCTCACGATCACGAGTGATGCCGTCAGCACGACGACTTTCACCTCCGTCATTCGCATCGCCCTCTCGACGCTGATTACAAGCGGCGACAACGACGTGGTCAAGAACTGCATCATCACGGGCAGCGCCACGGGCCGCAACGTGGCCGCTGCCACGAGCCAAACCGGCTCGGAGTTCACCACCTACGGCATTCTGGTCGGCGGCGGCGCGTCCACCGCCGCGGCCACGACCGCCCCCTCGGCCATCGCCTCGGTCACGACGACCATCGGCGCGGGCATCACCGCGACCAACTTCTCGGCCGATAACAACCAGATCGATGCCTGCGCGCGCGGCATCGCCGTGCAAGGCGCGGCCACGACGGTCGCCAACAACCTGTCGGTGACGAACAATGTGATCGGCAACCCGGTGGGCGGCAACCCGACCACCGTCTATGCGCGCGCCATGACCTTGCAGGGCTTCGACAACGCCACCATTGCCGGCAACACGGTACGCAATATCGAGGGCTGGTTCAACACGCAGTTGATGGGCATCAGCCTCGGCGACATTTCGGCCACCGGGCAGAACGCCGTCGTCGAAAGAAACAACGTCACCAACATCTTCAACCACAACACCGGCACGTTCGGCGCATATGGCATCAACGTCGCCGCCGGCAACACCAACACCGTCCGCAACAACTTCGTGTCCGGCGTCACCGGTGATATGACCGGCGGCGCGGCCTTCTCGACGACCTTCGGCCTGTTCGGCATCAGAGTCGGGACGGGCACGGGGCACAAGATTTATCACAACTCGGTCAACATGTTCGGGCTGAGAACGGGCACGGCGGCCACCAGCCTGCTGGGGGCCGCGTTCGGCATCGTCGCCACGACGCAGACCGGCATGGACGTGCGCAACAACATCTTCGTCAACAACCTGAGCGGCGGCACGACCTCAATCGCCTACGTGGCCGTCTATCTGCCTTCGGGCGGCACGTCGGCGATGAACCTGACGCTCAACAACAACGACTATTTCAACAGCGCCGCGCCGACGGCGCAGCAAGGCGTCGGGCAGGCCGGCACGACCGCCGGCACGAACTTCTTCACGCAAGCGAACTTCGACCCTTCGATGACGACGCCTGTGACCAACTTCCGCGCTTACACCAGCACGCTGTCGGCGGCGGGCACGAACGACAACGCCACCAAGAAGGTTGATCCGCAGTTCCTCTCCGCCACCGACCTGCACATCGCACCCGCTTCGCCGATGGTGGACATGGGCGCAAACGTCGGCGTGGGCAACGATATTGACGGGCAATCGCGCGTGCCGCCGCCGGACATCGGCGCGGACGAACCCGGCGGCGTCACGCCGGTCGCCAACGACATCGCGGCCGTGGCCATCATCAACCCGCCGCCCGGTTCGACGCGCAGCACGACGACCGTCATCACGCCGCAGGCGTCGTTTAGCAACAACGGCACGGCGGCGCAGACCAACGTCCCCGTCCGCTTCAAGATTCTCGACTCAAGCAGCGCGGTCGTCTATAACCAGACGACGACGATCCCGTCTCTCAATCCCGGTCAGACCGTGACGGCCAGCTTCCCGAACGTGACACTCACGCCCGCGGGCACTTACACGACGCAGGCGTTTGCCGAACTGCCGGGCGACCAGAACACCGCCAACGATATGGTGGCGGGCACGGTGATCATCATCAACCCGCTCGCGGGCGGCACGTACACGGTCGGCGCAGGCGGCAACTTCACCAGCTTGACCAACACGGGCGGCATCTTCGAGGCGCTCAACAGCGCGGGCGCTTCAGGCAACATCGTCATCAACATCACGTCCGACCTGACCGGCGAAACGGGCAACATCGCCCTGAACGAATTGCCGGGCGGCCAGAGCGTCACGATCAAGCCGAGCGGCGCGGCGCGGACGATTACCGGCAGCAGCACCGTCGGTATTATTCGCCTGAGCGATGCTGACAACGTGACGATTGACGGTTCGCTCTCCGGCGGCACGGCCACCGGCATCGGCGGCGATCCAAGCTTGCGCAATCTGACGGTGCAGAACACCAACACGGCGGCGACCGCAGGCGGCGTCATCATCGTTGGTCAGAGCACGAACGGCGCACAGAACGTGACCATCAAGAACGTCAATGTGTCGGGGCAGGACCCGGCGCAAACATTGATCGGCATCGCCATCGGCAGCACCACACCGGGCGCTTCCCCGACGGTCAACAACAATAACGCCCGCGTGGAGAATTGCAGCGTCCAGAAGGCCATTTTAGGTATCTTCTATAATGGCGTCAGTGCTGCCAACCCCAACACCGGCGCGGTCATTACGCGCAACGACCTGTCCGCCACCGGCGCAAACCGCTTGAAGCGCGGCGGCATCTTCTTCTTCTTCCAGAACGGCATTATAGTTACCGAAAACAAGATCGGCGGCATCAGCACCGACGAAAGTGCGGATGCTATCGGTATCATTGCCGGAATCCAGAACATTACCGCGACGGCGACGACCGCGGGCGGTGTGACCAATGCCCTCATCGCGCGCAACCAGATCAACGGCGTTGTCGGCACGAGTGCTACCGGCTTCTCTGCCGCCGGGATTGCGGTTGCCGGTGACGTTGGTGGTGCCAACACCATCGTCAATAACATGATTTCGGGCGTCACGGCTCCTTCGACTTCGCCCGACCTCGTGGCCGGTATCTTTGTGGCTGGCGTGGTTGGCTCAAATACGAAGCTGTACCACAACTCCATCTCGATGACCGGCGACCGCCAAGCAGTCGTCAACCAGATCGGCAGTTATGGCGTGGCGATTTCGGGCAGCAACCCGGTCGTGGAGTTGAAGGACAACATCTTCTACACCACGCAAACGTCTAGCGGCGGTGGGGCCAACGCCAAGAGCTATGCCCTCGGCATGACTTCAGCCGCTGGTGCCGCTACTAACCTCGACGCTAACTACAACGACTATTTCTTCGGCGGCGCAAATGCCGCTGGCTTCCGCACCGGCTCGCTGGACACGACGGGCACTGACTTTGCCACGCTCGCGGCATGGCAAACCGCAACCAGCAAGGATGCCAACTCGCTCTCGGTTGACCCGCTGTTCGTGTCGCCGACCGCCGACCTGCACTTGCAGATGGGCAGCCCCATGATCAACGTGGGCACGCCGGTCGGCGTCACGACCGACATTGACGGGCAGACACGCGACGCCATGCCCGACATCGGCGCGGACGAGATTGTCGCCGCCGGCACGCCCGGCACGCTTCAGTTCAGCGCGCCTGCCTACTCGGTGGCCGAGAACGTCGCGGGCGGCTTAGCCACTATCACCGTGACGCGCACGGGCGGCAGTGCCGGCCTCGCGTCGGTCAATTACGCTACGGCGAACGGCACGGCGTTCGGCGGCGCGAGTTGCACTGCGGGCGTTGACTACGTCGCCACTAGCGGCACGCTCAACTGGGCGGATGCCGACGCCGCGCCCAAGACGTTCACCGTGACGATCTGCAACGACTCGCTGTTCGAGAACGACGAGACGTTCAACGCGAGCTTATCCGGCGCGACCGGTGCGACCCTCGGCGCGCCCGCGACCGCGACCGTCACGATCACGAACGACGACTCGGCGACTGCGCCGAACGCAGGCGATGTGGTCATCAGCGAGTTCCGGTTGCGCGGCGCGGGCGGGCCGACCGATGAGTTCATCGAGTTGTACAACACTACGAATGCGCCGCTGACCATCGCGGCGGCCACCGGCACAGGTCTCGGCGTGGCCGCCTCCGACGGCACACTGCGTTGCTCCGTCCCGAACGGCACAGTCATCCCGACGCGCGGGCACTACCTATGCGTCAACTCGACCGGCTATAGCTTAGCCGCATACCCGGCCGGCAACGGCACGACCGCCACGGGCGATGCCACTTACACAACCGACATCGCGGACAACGCCGGTATCGCGGTCTTTAACACGAACCTGCCGGCCAACTTCACGCTCGCCAACCGGCTCGACGCGGTCGGTTCAACCAGTGAAGCCAATACACTCTACAAAGAGGGCACGGGTTACCCGGCGCTCAATACCTTGCTTAACCCCGACTATAGTTTCTATCGTGATCTGAACAACGCGACCGGCACGCCCAAGGACACAAATAACAATGCCACCGATTTCCTGTTCGCGGATCCGCAGGCCACGGATGCAAACGCAGGGTCGCGGCTCGGCGCGCCGGGACCGGAGAATTTGTCCAGTCCCGTGCAACGCAACGCCACGATCAAGTCGGCGCTGATCGATCCGGGTTGTCCGGGCTCAAGCTCCGGGGCAGGGGCGGCGGCCTTCACCGGTTGCGCCCGCCATCGCGACACCACGCCTGATGGGGCAAACAACTCGACTTTCGGCACGCTCTCCATTCGCCGGAAGTTCACCAACAACACGGGGCAGCCGGTGACGCGGTTGCGCTTCCGCGTGGTTGATATCACCACCTTCCCGCCGCCGGCCGGCACGGCCGACCTGCGGCTGCGTACATCTGCGCCGTACACGGCGAATCTGACGGGCGGGGGCACGACGCCGGTCGCTGGGCTGACTTTAGAGACACCGGCGGCGCAGCCCAACGGCGGCGGGTTCAACTCGTCGGTCTCGGCGGCCACGATCACGCTGGCTGCGCCGCTGGCAGCGGGCAATTCCATCAACGTCCACTTCCTGCTCGGCGTGCAACAGACGGGCAGCTTCCGCTTCTTCATTAACATCGAAGGGCAGACCAACCCGCCGACGATCAACAGCAAGTCAGGGTGGAAGCACCCGGAAATGCAATCAACGACGCAACGCCCTGACCCGCAGTAAACCAGTAGGCAACCGCCAGTTTACCAACACCAAGCCCCGCCCGATCTAAATGATCGGGCGGGGCTTGGATTAGGCGCGCATCGTGTACGGGCCATAACGTATGTGGAGCGTGGTCGCCGCGCCGCGCCGGCGGGACCGCCGCCGATGATAACGATGGTCGCGCCATCGTTGTAACCGACAGTCTTGCACGGCGATTATCTGCTTAATGCGCACGGCTTAATTTTTAGGTGGCGGGCCTTGGGGGCGGGGCGCGTTTGTGGCTCAGCGCTCCGCCCATTTGCACGTATCAATGCTGGTCTCTTGAGTCTCAATTCCGCCGTGCCTGGAATCCGGGATCAAGTTGGATGGCTTGTTGAAAGTGTTTCTCCGCCAGCGCGTTCATCCCGATGTTTTGCAAGCGCAGGCCGATCATCCAATGAAAAAACGGATCCGCGGGCGTGAATTGGTCGGCGCGTTTTTCATAAGCGATTGCCGTTTCAGCTTTGCCCAGTGCGGCGGCGGCCCCTGCGAGTTGATTATTCGCCAACACAAGACCCGCATTACGTTCGACGGCATCGCGCCAGGCGGCAACGGCTTCTTGCTTACGGCCGAGTTGCCAGAGCGATTCGCCTCTCTCCTCACGCGCAAGAATTAGATCGGACGCTTCGGCCAAAGCCTGTTCGAGACTCGTGCGCGCTTGCTCGTAACGGCCCAGACGGTTCAGGATCGTGCCGCGATAATACAGGCTCAAAGCTTTGGCTTGGCCTTGTTGATGCGCGGCGGCGGCGGCGAGCAACTGGACGGATTGCTCGGCGTCGCCCGCGAGATATTCAAACCATGCGAGCTTCGGCAGCGTCTCGCTATTGACAAACAAACCAGAATTCAGCGCGGCGTGTAAATGTTTTTTCCCTGCGCCGATGTTCTCGCGATCAATCGGGCTGAGCCATTGATCAGGATTTGCGCGGGCCAGCACAAGCTCGTCGGGAATCTGTATGTTTTGAAATGCGCGCTCGCCGAGTAGTTCGTGATAGCGCACCCAACCGCTGTGTGCATTCAAGCCCAGCCAAACAAACGCGAAACTCAAAAACACCCAGCCCGCTGTGCGCATTCGGCCCGCCGACTTCAAATCGAAGCCGTAAAAAGTTAATTGCCTCGTCCGGAGCAAGCGCCATGTTTTGAGCGTGAGAAACGTCGTGACGCTCGCGATGCCGAGCGCCATCAAAAAGGGGACGAGCGCGTAAACGCCACGCACCGCCAGTAAGCTGCCCAGAAAAACGCAGGCGGCGACGATCTCTTCGGGCCACGTGAGAGAGTAGCTCTTCTTAAATGCATTCGTCTTGGGCACGGCAATCGTGGGCCTGCCAAATCCGAAATACAAAGCGTCGTTGGGACAGACGCTGACGCAGTCCATGCACTTCATGCAGCCGGGATCGACAACCATCCCGAATTGTTTTACCTCTGCGTGCACCAGCACGTTTGAAGTGCAGGTGGCCGTGCAATGTCCGCACTGATTGCAGGCGTCGGTGACGCGAATCTTTCCCGGCGCGAGTTTGTCAGCGAGACTGAAGAAGCCGCCGTAAGGACAGGCGTAGGTGCAGAAACCCTTCGCGCCTAAAAAATAGACGGTCATGAATCCGCAGATGAAGAGAAAAGGAATGGCGACTGCGACCGAAGGGAAGGTTGCCCAAAAATTGCTGGTCACCAGATGGTTGGTAAATGGGGGAATAAGCGGCTCGTTCGCCGGGCCTGTGAAGTATTGATATGCGGTGGCCCAGACGAACATATAGAGCGCGGCGATGAGCGGGACAAAGACCAGCAGCCGCGAGCGAAACGGCTTCGGCGTGAGGCCAACTTTCTTTAGTAGCCACGCGCAGAAATCCTGCAAGGCGAGAATGTGACAGCCCCAGCCGCAGACAAAGCGCCCGAAGATGAGCGTCGCTAAAATCGCCAGCGTAAAAAAGATGAAGCCCGCGTTGATCGCGCCTTGCTGGAGCGTAGCCATAGTCTCAGACGGCTCGATGGGCGAAATCGTCTGACCCATGAGCCGCCACTGAATGAAGTGCGCGATCATCAGCAAGTTGAGCGTGATGAGGGCTGCTGCGCGCCAGCGGCTGGTCCTTGAGTTGCGAAGATCGCTTTTCTGAGGCGGGGAATTTTTGAGAACAGGGAGTGGAAGCGACCGCCGCTGTCGCTTCACTTCCTGGCTGACACAACCACTTTTCATAAATCGCTCTTACACGCAGCACCTATACGTCGGCCGCAGCAGGCATTCTAAACCGGACTTGATTAAAACACATAAAAGAGGTAGAAGAACTGTTGTTCTTCCTCGTGCCCGGGCAATTCAAGAGTTCATCAAGCTGCTAATCCCAACAGACTGGAATCCAAAATCATGTTGCAGACTATTCTCAACCCCTTGCTCCCGTTTCTTCTGCTCTTCAGCTACGGCTTGAATCATTCGGTGGCCCCGCTCAACCAAGGAGGCCCGGAAGGCGCTACCGGGACGCTGGAAAAGATGATCGTGGCACAGGGAAGTGCGGCGCTGGACATCGATCTGAACCGGCTGAATGGCAGCGACTCGCGGGCGCGCATGAGTACTCTGCGTTTTGCGGTGGTGCCGGATTCGTTCTTTACGGTGCTTGTTTTTAACAATGAATTGCGCGGGCCCTTGCCCAGTGCCATGCGGCTCAGCGCGCAGAATTCCGCGCCCGTGCCCGCACCGTTGAAAGCGTCTTATCGCCAACTCGTTATTGAGAGCATCGCTTGGGGTGAACCTTTTGAACTCGTCGTGCGCGACGGGAAAACAGGGTTCGTCTTTTTCAACATTGAAGGACATGAATACGACTACGATGCCAACGAGCATTTGCTTAGCATTAAGCAGGGTCGGCTGCTGGTCTCAAATGAGTTTGCCACCGCGCTTGGGCATCCGGCTGAAGCTGGGTCGGTCGTAGGCCGCATCTCTATTACCGCAACCATGCGCGCGATTGAAGTCACGCGCGTGGTGAACGGCGAAGTCGCATCGGATGTCATGCCGGCTCAACCCGCCGCCGGGAGTGTTCCTGGGCCGGATGTCATCGTCGGCGACCTGTCGGGGCTGGCGCAGTTTGACGGCAGCAGCGGCACACAAGTCGGTCTCTCCGTGGCCACCGACTCTTGCAATGCCGGCACCGTGGACTTGGACTGGTTTCAAACGCCGAATAACGACCACCCGGTGATTCCGCAAAATCTTTATCGCATGAGCGGCGGGGCTACGAATGATGAGCGCTTTGAACAAATTGGTCAGTCCAACGTCAAACATGCGTTCACGGCCTTGACCAATAACATCTGCGGCTTTGGTTGTAACGGGGTTGGCGGCACACATCTCGGCTCCGGCTGCTCAGACCCTTACAGCGCGAGTTTGAACTCAGGCAACAGCGGCCATACGCTCGGTTCGCGCGCCTGGATAAATCCATTTAGCGGCGCGTACCCGCGCGGCGACTCGGCTACGCCGCCGAACAGTCACACAGGCCATACGCACACAGGCCCTTCGCACCGAATTCTGGTGGAAATCAGTGACCTGAACACAACGCTAAATCCCGGCGCGACCTATTATGCCGAAGCACAATACATCACGCCGCACGAGTATGTCTGGTGTCAGGCGAATCCCGGCCAGTGCAACATGTACAACAACGTCTCATACCGTAAGTACAATGTCACCGGCACGGGCAGTCCGTTCAGCTTTGCGACGGGCGGCTCGACCACGGTGCGAGTGAAACCAGCCATCTCTGCCTGGACAGGCGCGACAACCGTCCCGTTTGAGCCAGTTCCGGGAACCGATGGTATTGGCTTGGTTGGCTACAAAGTGACGAATCCGTCACCTGGAGTCTGGCATTACGAGTACGCGATCTATAACCAGAACCTCGACCGCGCGATTCAATCATTCAGCGTGGCTGTGGGCGCGGGCATTAACTTGAGCAACATCGGCTTCCACGCGCCGCCGCAGCATCCCGGCTGGGCGGGCGATGGAACGGTAGGAAATGCCGGGTATAGCAGCGCGCCCTGGACGCAGACGCTGGCCAATGGCGCTATGACCTGGAGTTCGGAAACCTTTGCCCAAAATCAGAACGCGAACGCTATCCGTTGGGGCACTTTGTATAATCTCCGTTTCGACGCCAACCAACCGCCGCAGACCACGAATGCGACGGTCGGCTTCTTCAAAACCGGCGCGCCAATTACCATTACAGTGCAGGGGCCAAGCGCACCGGCCGCAGTCAACAGCATCTACGCGCGCGATGGCTTGACCGCGGAGCCTGCCACGGGTACCACGCCGCTGCTCTTCACCGTAGCGCTCGCCACGCCGGCCGGGGCGGGCGGCGTCTCGGTCAACTACGCGACAGCCAACGACACGGGCGGCGCTAACCCGGCGACGGGCGGTGCGGCCTGCGGCGGCACGGTCGATTACATGACTACTACGGGCGTGGTCAACTTCGCTGCGGGCGAAAGCATCAAGACCGTCGCGGTCAACGTCTGCGCCGACACCGACGCAGCGGAGACCAACGAGACGCTACTCTTGAACCTGTCGAGTGCAGTCAACGGCACTATCCTCGACAATCAGGCGGTCGGCACCATCACGCAGGGGCCGGCGACGACGGCGGGCGTCTTCCTCATCTCGGAACTGAGGACATCAGGGCCGGGCGGTCTCGGCGACGACTTCGTCGAACTCTACAACAACAGCAACTCGCCGTTGACGGTCGCGGCCGCGGACGCCTCCGCCGGCTACGGGGTCTATAAGCTGGGCACGGACTGCAACGCCACGCCCGTGCTCATCGGCACCATTCCGAACGGCACGACCATCCCGGCTCGCGGGCACTACCTGCTCGTCGGTAGCCAGTACGGTTTGAGCGCCAACGCGCCGGGTGACCTGACGCTGACCGCCGACATTGAGAGCGACCGCAACGTCGCGGTCTATGCGACTGCGGACATCACCGCCATCTCGTCGGGCAACCGGCTCGACGGGGTGGGGTTCGACTTGAATCCGGGCGGCAACATCTGCGCCCTGTTGCGCGAAGGGACAACGCTCGCAGCCGCTGCGGGCAGCAGTGCGCAATACAGCTTCGTGCGGAAGCTGGCCAGCGGGACGCCGCAGGACACGAACGACAATGCGGCGGACTTCGCGCTCGTCGCCACCGATCCCACGGGCGCGGTAGGCAGCAACCCGACGCCCGTCTTGGGTGCGCCGGGGCCGGAGAATGTGGCGAGTCCAATCCAGCGTAGCGCGACGATCAAGGCCGGGATCATTGACCCGTTCGTTCTTTCCACCGCCGCGCCCAATCGGGTGCGGGACACCACGCCCTACACGGACACTTTAACGCCGTCGGCCCCCAACGGCGGGGTGCCCGCGTCTAACCCCTATCCGCTCGGAACACTGCTGGTGCGGCGCAAGTTCACCAACAACACAGGCGCGGCGGTGACATTCCTCCGCTTCCGCGTTGTTGACATCACCTCGACTAATGCCCTTCCGGGCGGTGGTGGTCAGGCCGACCTGCGCGGGCTGACCTCGGCACCGCAGACCGTAACGATCACCGGCGGCGGCTCGGTTACGGTGCAGGGGCTTAAGCTTGAGCAACCGCCTACTCAGGGGAGCGGAGGGGGTTTGAATTCCAGTCTTGCGACGGGCACGATTACATTGGGGTCACCACTGGCAAATGGTGCCAGCGTCAGCGTCAACTTCCTGCTCGGCGTGCAACAAGGCGGTACGTTCCGCTTCTTCATCAGCGTCGAAGCGCAGACCAACACGCCGACCAACAGCAAAGAAGGGCTGACGCGCCCGGACTTAAAATCAGGGCCGAAGCACCCGGACGCGCTGTCCAAGCCGGCTCGCCCGAACTCGATTAAGCGGTAAGTAAAGCGCAGCCCACCAAAGCACCAGCCCCGGACTGTCCGACTAACAGTCCGGGGCTGGTGCCTTATTAACCTCTGTGCGCGGCGCGCTACGCGGCGACGGGACGCAAGTGCAGCGCAAACTCGACGGCGCGGCGTGGGGCGACGACGCCCCAGCCCTGCCGGTCGATCTCGATACCGGGCAGCCGCTCGGCCGTGTCGATCAAAATGCGTTTGACTTGCTGCGGCGTCAGCTGCGGGTTGGCTTCGAGCATGCACGCGATGATCGAAGAGACGATAGGCGCGGCGAACGATGTGCCGTCCACATACTTGTAATGCTCTGTGATCACGTCGCCCTCGCGCAGTTTGACGGTGATGAGATGGCGCAAGAGCGGGATCGGCATGTTGCGCGCGTCGGCGAGGTCGCGATCCACCTTCGCGTGTTGCATGATCAGTTCACGCAACTCGTTGTCGGGCGCGTGGTCGAGCCGGGCGTACAGTTCGGCGGCGGCGGCGGTGGGCGTATGCGGCAAGATCGGCGCGGGCACCCAGATGCCGGGCGCGATCACTTCCGGCTTCTGCAAACCGTCGAAGGTCGGGCCGTAGGACGAGCGATACATCCCGCGTCGCGCGCGGTCGAGCGAGTTCTGATCGTCCAACCCGCCGACCGCGATAGACGAGGGCGAGCTTGCGGGCGGCAGCACGGGATGACCCGGCTCTAGGCCCGCGTTGCCCACCGCGCAGACGACGATCAAGCCTTCGCGCACCGCGCGCTCGACCGTCCGGCAGAGCGCGTTCTCCAGATACGACGACTGCTCGTCGCCGCCGGCCGAGATGTTGACGATGCGTATGTTGTACTCGTCCCGATGCTGCAACACCCATTCAAGTCCGCGTCTGATCTTTTGCTCGGAGATGCGTCCGCTCTTGGCGAGTTTAACCAACACGACGTGCGCGTTGGGCGCGATGCTGCGATAGAAGCCTTGCGAGAGTAGCCCGTTGCCCGCAGCTACGACCGAAGTCATCATGCCGTGCCAACTCGCCACCGCGGGCGCGTCGAGCTTGGCCGGATCGTTTCTGACGATGGTGTGATAAGCGAGGATGCGATTCGTCGGCTGCGTCAGATCGGGATGCGCGTAGAAACCTGAATCGAGAAAGGCGATGGTCACACCGCGCCCGGTAAAACGTTCGTCCGCGCCGAGCCGGAGCGGCGTGGGCAGCACGCGCCCATCCTGCTCGAACACGGCCGCGTCCTCGCGCAACTGCACGAGCGCGCGTTGAAACAGTTCGATGCAGCGCGGGCACAGCGTCGAGATGAGCGCGCCGCCCGGCGCATTCGCCGCGATCAGTCCGCGCAAGTCCTCCGGCAACTGGTGAAACGAGACCAGCCCGTCCACCGCCTCGCGCCCGCACACGGGACAGACGGGCCGCCCCGCCGACGTATCTGCATGTTGCACAGTTGGCTCAACTGAAATTGTATCCGACACAGGCAAGTCTCTCTTCGCACGCGTTGCGTAACAGGATGAGAACTCTCTGTCACGCGGCGCAAGTTGGCAGAACGCGCGCCAAGATAACACACTGCGCGAGTGATGATGGCATAACCTGCCTACAGATTATTGTTGCGCGCAATAGCTTGTGCTATAAGCCACTCGCAGTAATGGCAGCGACTATGCTAACTTGCGTGATTGGTGATTACCGCACAATCTCAGCGACTAAATTTCTTCCACACAAGGTGTTAATTTATGAGTTCGCGTGGTGTCGAAAAACGTATCGCACAAATCAAAGTGCCCGTTAAGCAAATGACTGCGCGGCAAAGCGAGATTAGCGAATTTCCCCAAAAGTTTCCTCGCTCTCCCTTGAGGTATCCGGGCGGAAAGAATCGGGCCGTCAAGTCAATCTATTCCCTTATTCCAGTAAATGAAACAAAGCTCTGCTCACCCTTCTTAGGCGGCGGTTCTATCGAACTTATTTGCACAACAAAGATGCAGGTTCATGGCGCGGATATTTTCGAGCCGCTCACGGCTTTCTGGCGTGTCTTGCTCGCGCACCCTGAGCTACTCGCCCAACGCGTCGAACAATATTATCCGCTAACAAAAGTTAAATTTTATTACCTTCAGAAGCGCTTTATTCAGCTCACCGATGAAGTTGAGCGAGCAGCAGCCTTTTACGTCTTGAATCGTTCCTCCTTCTCTGGCACTACGCTCTCCGGGGGGATGTCGCCGGAGCATCCGCGTTTCACTCCGTCCGCGATTGCGCGCTTGCGCTCATTCAAGGCTGATAATTTTCAAGTGGAGCATGCCGATTACAGGGACGTGATTCCCAAACATGATGATGCTTTTCTGTATCTTGATCCGCCCTACATGAACGGGCAGGCGCTCTACGGGGTGAAAGGGAGCACGCATAAAACCTTCGACCATCGAGCGCTCGCCGAGTTGCTGCGAAAGCGTGGCCGCTGGCTTATGTCTTACAATGATTGCCCGGAGATTCGGGAGTTATACAAGGACAACTCCATAGTATCTATTGCATGGCTATACGGCATGTCTAAGGATAAGCAGTCCAAAGAAGTTTTAATCTCAAGCCATGATTTAGATTTAACTGCATGGGCCTGTCGCAAAACAATACCGGCCGTGCTTTCCGATTGTGCTTCGCGCGCGGTGCGTGTAAGTTAGCGGACAAACGACAACAACCGGCTCAGACTGAAAAAGCAGGTGACGAATCGCAATGGCTGAACGAGAGCAGACGACGGTGGCGGACATCTTCCGCCGCGCACAGGCGATAAAGCGCGAGCGGCCCGAGATGTCTTTGAAAGATTTGCGGGCGCAACTTGTGCGCGAATATAAAGGCGCGCCCTGTCCGGCGCTCGACCGGCTGGCGATCCCCGAACAGGACGCGCGCGCGCCGGAAGAGG
>JANMAD010000702.1:0-14075 GCA_031359515.1 Acidobacteriota bacterium
CCGCCTGCAGTAGCGGGCGGGTGTGTAATGAGTGTATGACCCGCCCGCTACCGCAGGCGGTACTGACCTGAGTGCGGCACAGCTTGATCAAACACGCGCTTCTCCTGTAACTTTGCCCACGAAGGGCAACAGGTCGCGCCATCCCTATCCGTTCCCGGCACATAACGCTATGACACTGCCCGGCATCGCCCGGCTCGAACTGCCGATCCTGCAAGAACTCGTCGCCACCGGCGGCGCGGACGATGTGCGCTTCATCTACGCGCGGCTCGTCGCTTACTTTCCGCAATTTGCTGACGAAGAAAGAAACGCGCTCACGAACGGCGAGCTACAAGCTTGGCGGCGACAGGTGCAACGCGCCGGCCGCGCATTAGACGAAAAACGGCAACTCGCCCGCGACCGGCGCGGACTGTGGAAGATCACCAACACGGGTCGTCGCCGCGTCGCCGACGAAGCGCCAAGTTTCACTGTCACCGACTCAGGCGACACACAACCGACTGGCTCAGCCTCGTTCTCGCATGCAGAAGTGCAACAGATGCTGCTCGACATCGGCGGCGCGCTCGGCTATCACGCCGCAGCCGAGTTCAACTACTACGATGTGGTGTGGCGCGCGAGCGCGGACAGCCAACGGCTTAGCCACATCTTCGAGGTGCAACGTAAAGGCAACGTGGACGCCGCGCTGGCCAAACTCAAACGCGCTTATGACGCGCAACGCTCCAAACCTTTTCTCGTCGTGGCCAGCGAGCGCGATACGAATCGCGCGCTCACGCAACTGAGCCTCGCGCGCACCGGCGCATTTCACGAGATCGGGCGCGTCACGTCTATTCTCAGCTTTGCCCAACTGCACCGGCTGCACGGCGCGCTCACCTCCGTCGCCGATCTGCTGGCGTTAATCTTCGAGCGATGAGCGGCACGCCACTACGCACGCAGTATCTCGCGATCAAGCGTCGCCACCCCGACGCTATTCTCCTCTTTCGCATCGGCGATTTCTACGAAGCTTTCGACGAAGATGCGCGCACCGTCGCACGTGAATTAGGGATCGTGCTGACCTCCAAGCCGATGGGCAAGGACGTGCGCGTGCCGCTCGCGGGCGTCCCCCATCACAGTCTCGAACGATATCTCTCCCGCCTCATCGCACGCGGCCATCGCGTCGCGATCTGTGAACAACTGACGGACGCGCCCGTGAAAGACGGAGCGGGGCGCGGTCTCATCGAGCGCGACGTGGTGCGGGTGGTGACACCGGGCACGATCATCGAGCCGGGCTTGCTGCGCAGCAAGATCAATAATTATCTTGCGGCCTACACCACTGACGGCCACCGCGCCGGCTTAGCCTACGCTGACGTGACCACCGGCGAGTTCGCCGCCACTGAAATTGATGCGCCCTCCGCGCTCACGGAGCTACAGCGCATCGCGCCCGCGGAGTTACTCGTCGCGCGCAGTCTGGCAGCAGGCGACAAAACGCTGCCCGGATTTCTCACGCGTTGCAGCGACGATTATTTTGCCCCGCAACTCGCCAAGTCGGCCGTCCTGAATCACTTTGGAGCGCGCGGACTGGGCGCGTTTGGGCTGACGAAGTGGCCGCTCGCCACGGCCGCGGCCGGCGCGATCATCTCTTATCTGCGCGACACGCAAACAACAGCCGCCGGTCAACTCACGCGCCTGACGAGCTATCACACGGGCAACTATATGTTGCTCGACGCGCACACGTTGCGGAGCTTGGAAGTCTTCGAGAGTACGGGTGGCGCACCATCGCTACTTGCTACGCTTGATCTGACGCGCACGGCGATGGGCGGGCGTCGTCTGCGCCAGTGGCTGCGCCAGCCATTGCTCGATCTCGCGGAGATTGCGCGCCGCCACGAGCACGTCGCATGGTTGCTGGCGCACGCAGAGGGGCGCGCGGAATTCTTCGCCGCGCTGGAGTTGGTGCATGATCTGGAGCGTCTGTCGGGACGCGCCCGCGCAAGCGTCGCATCGCCGCAAGAGGTGTTGGCGCTCTGTCAGGGACTGGAAGCTATCCCGCGCGTCCGCGCAGTGTTGCAACAGGACACGAGCCGCTTCGGCGCGGCGCTCACGGCGTTGCCGACGTGCGAAGCAACCGTGAAGACGATCCGCGCCGCGCTGCGCGAAGAGTTGCCACGTCGCACCGATGGCGTCAACATCATCCGCGCAGGTTACTCCGAAGAGCTTGATCGCCTGCGCGAGTTGTTGCGTAGCGGCAAGACCTATCTCACCGAAATGGAGCAGCGCGAGCGCGCACGTACAGGCATTAAGAGTCTGCGCGTCGGTTTTAACAAAGTCTTCGGTCATTACATCGAAGTAACGAAGCCGAATCTGCATCTCGTGCCTACCTCATACACGCGCAAACAGACGCTCACGAACGCCGAACGCTTCATCACGCTCGAGCTTAAAGAGCATGAATCGCTCGTCACCAACGCGCAAGATCGCATCGCCGAGCTTGAAGCGAGCGTCTTCCGACAGGTCTGCGCGGAGATTGGCAAACGGCGCGACGAAATTCTCGCGGCTGCCGCCACGATTGCGTATCTCGATGCCGTCGCCTCCTTCGCCGAAGTGTCCGCGCGGCACAACTACGTGCGCCCCACGGTAACCGACACTGCGACCTTGCGTATCGGCGCAGGCCGACATCCGGTGCTCGAACGCGCCACAACCGAGGGACAGTTCATTGCCAACGATGTGCAGTTGGGCGGCGCGGATGCGGCCGAAATCGCGCTCATCACCGGCCCGAACATGTCGGGCAAATGCGTCGCAAACGACACGCTGGTTTTCACCGAAAGAGGTTTGATGTCGCTTGCGGACCTCAGTCCGGAAGGGGCTGTGATGGGCAAGTTCGCAGAGCTTAACTGTCAATTGCGCGGGCTTAACGGTAGAAGCCTCGCCACACACTTTTACACCGGCGGGAAGCAGTCCACCGTCAAACTTACGACCCGGCTAGGCTTTTATCTGGAAGGGACGCCGGAGCATCGCGTCTGGACGCGAGATGCGCAGGGCCGTGAAGGATGGAAGCGCTTAGGCAAAATCAGGACAGGCGATGTCATTGCTATCGAGACTAAGAACGATCTTTGGGGATGCGCGACCGCGATTGATCGCACTGCGGCCGAGGCGCTTAGAAATGTGCGGCGGTATCGGCTGCCGTTTGCGCTAGATGCCGATTTGGCCTATCTGCTTGGTTTATTAGTAGGCGACGGCACATTAACCTATCGGCAAGCCTTCACCTTGTCCACCGCAGATAAGTTTATCGCTACGGAATTTGCCCGAATCATCGAGCGCCACTTCGGCTATCAAGTCAAGCGCAAAGCCAACCGCATAGATTACTTTGTCACCAGCCAACAGATTCGTGTTTTTCTAGCCAGCCTCGGCCTGTCTTACTACCAAGCGCAGCAGAAACACATACCAAAGTCAATCCTGCGCGCGCCTAAGCCGCTGGTCATCGCATTCTTGCAAGGGCTGTTTGATGCGGACGGTTATGCTGACAAGCGTTACGGTAATCTCCTTTATGCGACTGCCTCGCGCAAGTTAGCGCGCGAAGTCCAGATGTTGCTGCTGAATCTTGGCATCGTCGCCTCGCTGCATGTGAAGCAGACGCGGGCCAAGCCCTCTTATCAACTCGCAATCAATGGTGCGCACGCAATTGCTTTTCACCGGCAAGTGGGCTTCCGGTTGCCGCGTAAGCGTGCGCGCAGACTGTTGACCTCCGAACTGCGGCGGCCCAACATCGGTAGCATCCCGTTTCTAGCGAACGTCCTCAAACGGGTGCAGACGGCTATCGTCGCTACTTCAGACAAGCCGGTGGCCTTAAAACGGGACAAAAGCATTAACTCGATCTTCTACACTTATCTCCCGAATGGTCGTAACATCTCGTATAGCAAACTTGATGAGTTAATCTCATATTGTCAACACAATGGCGTTAGTTGCCCGGAGTTGGAAAGCTTACAGCAGAAGCGTTATCTGTATGAGCCAGTTGTAGCTGTCGAGACAGGCGAAAGCGACGTTTGTGATCTTTCCGTAGCTGGCGATCACGCTTACATAGCGAACGGTTTTGTCAGTCATAACTCTACTTATCTGCGCCAGACGGCCTTGATTGTGTTAATGGCACAGGTCGGTAGCTTCGTGCCTGCGCGCGAAGCGAGTATAGGCTTGTGCGACCGTATTTTCACGCGCATAGGTCTCTACGACCGCATCGGCAGCGGCGAGTCCACGTTTATGACCGAGATGGTCGAGACCGCGCAGATTCTGCATCACGCGACGCCGCGCTCGTTGATCTTGTTAGATGAATTGGGGCGCGGCACTTCGACTTATGATGGACTAGCCGTTGCCCGCGCCGTCCTTGAATACATACACAATCATCCGCAACTGCGCGCTAAAACCCTCTTCGCCACGCATTATCACGAGTTGACCGCGCTCGCCGCAGTGCTGCCGCGCGTGGAGAATCTGCGCGTCGAGATCGCGGAAGAGGGTGATGAGTTGCGCTTCCTCTACAAGATCACGCCGGGCACGGCCGAGCATAGTTATGGCGTCTATGCGGCGAAACTGGCCGGTCTGCCGCGCCCGGTCGTGCGGCGGGCCGAAGAACTTTTGCGTGAGTACGAAGCGAAGTCGGACATGCGCCCAGCCGCCGAAGCTGAACCCCTTGCAGCGTTGCGCCCTGCGCCCGCGCATGATGCGCCACTCACCAGTGCGTTGCTTGAGCTTGATCTGAACACCCTCTCGCCGGTCGAGGCGTTAATGAAACTTTATGAGTTGCGTCGTTTAGCCGCAGGCGAGGTTGAAGACGAAGCAAACGCGCGGACGTTGCGCAGAGCTTGAGCGGCGAGCAGTTCCAGCATAAGGCAGAAGCCCGCACGAAGTAAGGGCGCAGACACACTTACTTCGTGCGGGCTTCCGCCATAGCATTAGGCTGGGTCGGTGTGAATCTGCACGCGGGCGCGCGGAATTTCAGCTTCGAGCGTGCGGAGTACCTGTACCGTGACGCCGTGCGCTTCTTCTAGACTCATTGCGCGGGTAACTTCAAGGTGTAAGTCAATAAACTTCTGTGCGCCCGAACGACGTGTGCGTAGATCGTGGAAACCTAGCACGCCCTGTGCGCGAAAACGGCCCACGATCTCTGCGATCTGTTCATCCACTTCAATCGGCAGGCGCTTATCCATCAATACGTCAACGGAATCGCGTGCGACATTGAAGGCGGAATAGAGAATGTAGAGCGAGATGGCTATGGAAATGAGCGGGTCGGCCAGTTGCCAGCCGGTTAGACGGAGCAGCAAGAGCGCGATGAGCGCGCCGCCGTTAGTGAACACGTCGGTGGCGTAGTGCAGCGCATCGGCGGAGAGGACGAGCGAGTCGGTCTGCCGCGCCACGCGGCGTAGACGCGCCACGAGCGCGAAACTGACGCCGGTGGCAATGAGCATCGAGAGGACGCCGAGCAGTTCGCCATTCGTTGGTTGCGGGTGAAGCAAGCGCAATACCGCCTCGCGGATTAAGAAGAGACCGGGCACGGTGATGACGACCGCTTGAAAAAGGCCGGCAAGCGATTCAACTTTGCCATGACCGTAGGCATGATCGTCATCGGGCGGACGGGCAGCGGCCCGGACGGCGAAAAAATTGATCGTCGAGGCGAAGATGTCCATCGCCGAGTCGAGCAGGGAAGCCCAGACGCTGATCGAGCCGGTGAGAAACCCGGTCGCGGTCTTGAGCAAGATCAAAAAGGCGGCGGCAATGATTGAGAGGCGCGCGGCGGAATTTTTCAGTGCCGCCTCTTCATCATGCACGCTCTCAGCCGTTGTCATCGCCGCCTCTGCCATGTTGGTTGGTCGTTCGTGATTCACCGTATCTTAGCAAATCCTAATGGCCGAGGGCTTCGGGCCGTTCAGAAACTTCTTCGACCGCACGGCTGCGTCCGCCGAGTGTGACCAACGCGACGCCAGCGAAAATCAACAAAGCTGCGATGCCCGTGCGTGAATTCACCCGCTCGCCCAGCACGAGTGGCGCAAGCGCGAACGCGATGAGCGGTTGCAGATAAATGTAGATCGCGACGGTGCTGGGCGCGACGCGCCCCAACGCCCATGCGTTCAAATAATATGCGCCGACGGTGGGCACGAGAATGATGTAGAGCAGCGCGAGCCAGATGTACGGGTCGAGAGATGAGAGCGACGTGTGCGCGAGCGTGTAGCCGCCGACGGGGAGCGCGGCGAGACAACCGAAGATGAAGACCCAAGTGATCACGGTCAGCGCGCCGTAGCGTTTGATCACGCCCTGCGAGATGGCGATGTATGCGCCATAAGCGAGCGTGTTCAAGATCAGCAGCAAGTTGCCGAGCATCTTGTCAGGCGCGAGATCAGCGTGCGTCGGGTTGATCAGATACAGGACACCGCCCGCCGCTATGACCATGCCGAGCAGGACACGCGGCGACGTGCGCTCGTAACCGAGCAGCAGACTGAAGAGCAGTGTGGCGATAGGAATGGTCGTGCTGAGAATTGTCGCATTAATGGCGGTTGAGAGGGCCAGTCCTTTGACGTAGAGAAATTGGTTGAGGACGACACCGAGCAAACTATAGAGCGCGAGGCGCGCATAATCGCTGCGGCGCGGGAGGCGCAAACTGCCGCCCACGATGCGCCGCAGCAAGATGAACGCGATGGCCGCGCCCACAATGCGAAACGCTACCAAGCCTGTGCTGGGCAGCACACGCAGCACGAGTTTGCCGACGATGGGCCACGTGCCGAAGAAGAGTTGCACTGCGACGAGCGCGAGGTGCGGCTTGTGGCTAGTGGTCGGCGGCGCGGTGGATTCAGACATGAAAAGAACTGATCCAAATTTCATCGAAGCACAGCACAATCGGGTAGCGCGCAAAAATATTTATCCACGCGCAACACATGAACCAACACTAATCAGCACGAAATCTCATCTGACTTTGTTCGTGTTGGTTCGTGTGTTGCGCGTGGATAGCCTTTACTGTCGCCCCAACTCATTGGATTTTGATTATCTATCCTCGCCCGCGCGTGCGCCTGTTCCTGCGCCGGTATATTGATCGGCGGGGCCGGACTCGGCCGCATTAGCTGCCGGCTTGCCTTCAGTTTGAGGCGCAGGGGCTGCGCCGTGTGGATCAGGCATTGCGCCGGCCTGTCCGCTGGTTTGATCCTGACTTGAACCGGCATCCGGGTTAGCTTGTGCGCGCGTCGCTGCGCGTTCGCGGCTGAGTTGTTCGTCCATCGTGGTTTTGCTCCCCTCTGTGCTCGTGCCTAAAGCAGCATTAGTAGCGGCTGCTCCAACAACTGTTTGAAAGTTTGCAGGAACTTCGCGCCGGTCGCGCCGTCTATGACGCGGTGATCGCAGGACATCGTGACGCGCATCAACTGCCGCACAACGATCTCGCCATCACGCACGACCGGCTTCGGCCCCATCGCGCCGACGGCAAGGATCGCGGCTTCGGGCGGATTGATCACGGCCGTAAATTCGTCTATGCCCAGCATGCCCAGATTGCTGATCGAGAAGGTTGCGCCGGTGTACTCGGCGGGTTGCAGCTTGCGACTGCGTGCGCGTTCGGCCAGTTGTCGCACTTCGTGACTGATCTGCCCGATGGATTTCGCGTCGGCGGCGCGCACGACCGGCGTGATCAGTCCATCCTCGATAGCGACGGCGACACCGATGTCGGCTCGCTCGTAATAACGCACCACCTTCTCTTGAAATGAGGCATTGACCTGCGGGTGACGCACGAGCGCGACGGCCGCGACCTTGATGATAATGTCGTTGATGCTGATCTTATTCTCTTTGTCCTGCTCGTTGAACTTGCGGCGCAATTCCGCAACACCGTCCATCTCTATCTCAGTCGTCAAAAAGAAATGCGGCACGGGGCCGATGGAAGAGGTCAGCCGACGCGCAATCGTCGCGCGCATCGTCGAGACCGGCACATCGCGATAGGGCGAAGCGCCTTCGACGCTCGACTCTTGAAATGTCTGCGCGCTCTGTGCGCTGGGTGCGCTTGCGCCGCTCGTCGCTGGCGGCTGTGTTTGCGCCGCCGGTTGATCGCCCATCTTGATCGCTTCTTCAATATCGCGTTTGACGATCCGGCCGCCGGGGCCGCTGCCCGCAAGGGTCTGCAAGTTGATGCCCGCTTCCGCCGCCATCCGCGCGGCTAGCGGCGAGACGATCAGGCGACCACCGTTGCCGCGCAGGCCATTACCACCCTCAGCCGTTTGTGCGGGTTGCGTTGCGATTGCTTCTTTGTCAGTCGGCGCTGATTGCGTTTGCGCTGAACTTGCTGTTGCCGGTGCGCCCGCTTCGCCTTTGAGTGGTTGCCCTGCGATGGTGGCTTGCGTGCGCGCACCGTCCGGTACGACTTGCGCCAACTCTTGCTGCGCACCGTCCTGTCCGCTCTCAACTATCGCTTCAATGCTCTGCTTGTTCGCGGCTGTTGACGCGCCCGACTCTGCTTGGGCCAACAAGGCGGAGATGTCTTCGTCCGCTTCGCCGATGATCGCGATGATCTGACCGAGCGGCACGGTTGCGCCCGCCTGCACGAGAATCTTGCGCAGCACGCCGGTGGTGAGCGCCTGCGCCTCCATTGTCGCTTTGTCCGTGTCGATCTCGGCGAGCGGCTCGCCCACGCTCACCTTGTCGCCTTCGTTCTTCAACCAGCGCGCGAGTTGACCCTCTTCCATCGTGGGCGAGAGTTTCGGCATCACCACTTGCGTTGCCATACTGATTTATCCTCTTTACAGGTACGCGACTTCGCGCACGGCCGCGATGATCCGCTCGACATCAGGCAGCGCGAGCTTTTCTAAATTCTTCGCATATGGCATCGGCGTATCCACGCCGGAGACGCGCTTGACGGGCGCATCCAGATAGTCGAACGCGCGTTCCATGATCTGCGCGCTCAACTCCGCGCCCACGCCGCAAAAGGCATGCGACTCTTCGGCGATGACGACGCGATTCGTCTTTTGCACCGACTTGATGATCGTCGCAATGTCGAGCGGACGAATAGTGCGCGGGTCGATCACCTCGACCGAAACGCCTTGCTTCTCCAACTCTTCCGCCGCTTTCAACGCGAGCGGCACAGTCATCGAGCGCGCAACGATAGTTGCATCCTTGCCTTCGCGCTTCACATCGGCGACGCCGAGCGGGACGAGGAAGTCCGGATCGTCCGGTACTTCGCCCTTCATGCCGTACATGCGCTCTTGCTCAAGAAAGATCACCGGATCATCATCGCGGATCGCGCTCTTCAACAGTCCCTTGGCGTCGGCGGGCGTTGACGGCATAACAACTTTCAGTCCGGGGAAGTGTGCGTACCATGATTCCAACGCTTGCGAGTGCTGCGAAGAGACTTGATAAGCGGAGCCGTTCGGGCCGCGAAAGACAATGGGGATTTTGAACTGCCCGCCGGACATATAGAGCATCTTCGCGGCGGAGTTGATGATCTGATCGGTCGCGAGGATCGAGAAGTTGAAGGTCATGAACTCGATTATGGGGCGCAAGCCCGCCATCGCCGCGCCCACACCGAGACCCGCAAAGCCCAATTCTGTAATCGGCGAATCAATCACGCGTTTCTCGCCGAACTCGTCCAGCAAACCTTTCGTGACCTTATACGCGCCTTGATACGCGCCGACCTCTTCGCCCATCAGGAACACATTCTCATCGCGCCCCAACTCTTCGCGCAACGCCTGATTGAGCGCCTCTCTAATAGTGATAACGGACATGACACCTCCAAGAGCAGTGACAAGTGACGAGTAAGAGCAAGTTGTTAACTCGTCACTCGTCACTCGTCACTCGTCACTGTTTTATCGGGTTCGCATAAACATTTGTGTACAACTCTGCCGGCGCAGGCTCAGGGCTGTTGTCGGCGAACTTGACGGCTTGTTCAATCTCGGCGTGTACGCGCTCGTTGAGCTCTTTGAACGCCGCGTCGTCGAGGATATGCTGCTGTTTGAGGCTATCGGCAAAGACCTTGATCGGGTCGCGCTCCTGATATTTTTCAATCTCGGCGCGCGTACGATAGTTGCCGGGATCAGACATCGAGTGACCCATGAAGCGATAGGTGCGCACTTCAATTAAAGTCGGCAACGCTTCGTTGCGGGCGCGGTCGGCAGCGCGCTTCGTTGCTTCATAGACCGCCAGCACATCCATCCCGTCCACAAACTCCGCGGCCATGCCATAAGCGCAAGCTTTCTGCGATACATCACTCAGCGACATCGCGTTCTTGAGGGCCGTGCCCATGCCGTACTGATTGTTCTCGCAAATATAAATGCAAGGCAGTTGCCAGAGTTGGGCCATGTTCAGCGATTCGTGGAATGCGCCCTGATTGACGGCTGCTTCGCCGAAATAGACGACCGAAACTTGGCCGGTGTTTTTATACTTCGCGGCGAAAGCGACGCCCGTGGCGAGGGGAATCTGCCCGCCGACAATACCGTGCCCGCCGAGAAAATAGTTGTCGCGATCAAACAAATGCATCGAGCCGCCTTTACCGGCCGAGCAGCCGCCCGCTTTGCCGAATAGCTCGGCCATAACTTCGTCGGCCGGTGTGCCGCGTGCGAGCGCGTGCCCGTGATCGCGATAACTGGTCATCACATAATCGTCCGCCTTGAGCGCGGCGATTGAACCGACGGCCACCGCCTCCTGCCCGATGTAGAGATGGCAGAAACCGCCGATCTTGCCAAGCGTGTAAGCTTCAGCCGCCTTCTCCTCGAAATGGCGGATGTGCATCATCCGATAAAGCATGTCGAGCAACGTCGCATGCTCCAACGACTCGATGGCGGCGCGTTGGTGCTGCTGCCGCTCGTGATGCTCGGCGCGCAATTCGTCCGGGTTAATCACGTCTGCCTCTGCCGGTGCAGTGGCAACGCCCGCACTTTCTGCGCCTGCATCGCGCGGTTTCAATTGCTTTACTTTGAGCTCACTCATCAAAACACACTCTCTCGTGCATAGGGCACTCACTGCGACACGTCGGCGTATGCGTGCGCTGGCGCGTGGCTGCGAAATGATTAAAACGGGTGAATACGCCGCGAATTATACGCGAGATGTCAGCCCACGCGCAAAAGGGCCTCATTAGACAAAGCAAACCGGCGCAACTTGATCAAGATCAAGTTGCGCCGAACTGGAGAGGTGCGAGCTATAGCGATTTGCGAGCAGATGTTACTACTACGTTGTGTTAAGTCAGTACCGCCTGCGGTAGCGGGCGGGTCTGGCAGCGCAAGAAGAAACCCGCCCGCTACCGCAGGCGGTACTGACAAACGACTGCGTCTTTTTAATGTTCAGCGCAACGCATCTATGGCGCTCAAGACGCCGGTGGTGGCTGTCGGGTTGAGACGGCGTGTGTGTTTGTCTTGCTGCATGTTACGTCCGGCGGCGTTGATGAGGGCTTCGACGGTCTCGCCTTCGCGCGGGAAACAGGCGATGCCGATGCTGATGCCGATCTGTGTGGAGCGGCCCGTGCGCACGGGGAACTGATGAGCTTCGATGGCAGTGCGGATGCGGTCGGCGACCATGCGGGCCACGTCGGCCGAAGCCATGGGCATGATCGCAACGAACTCGTCGCCCGCATAGCGCGCCAGTATGTCCATCTGGCGCAATTGACGTTTGATGACAGCGGCAGCAATCGCCAGCAGCCGGTCGCCCACGCCGTGCCCGTAAGTGTCATTGATGGACTTGAAAGCGTCCAAGTCCATGCTCAGCACGGTCAGCGGCTCGCGGTTGAGGCGTTGGCATTCGGCGAGGCGTTGTTCGAGCATGAGATGGAACGAACGCGCGTTGGGTAGATCGGTGAGCGGATCGGTGAGCGCGCTCTCTTTCGTGCGCTCGAAGGTGAGCGCGTTGTTGAGCGCAGTCGCGGCGTGCTGCGCGACGGATTCAAGCAAGCGCACTTGTTCGTTGGTGTAAGAGGCGCGCGTCTTTGAATAGAGCGTGATCGCGCCGAACGCGCCGTCCTCGCGGATGAGCGGCGAGACGAGTATGCCTTTGATCCGCGCGGCGATCTCTTCATCCACCCCAACGAGATCGAGTTCCACCGGCGAGTTGCACATCGAGCGTGCGTTCGCGATGACCCAGCCGGTAATGCCTTCGCCGAGCGTGACGCGCCGATGGGTGAATGCATCCGCATCTTGGCCGGCGACGTGCGCGGCCACAGCCTTGCCGCTGCGTTCGTCCACCAGATAAATGACGCACGTGTCGAACGGCACAATCGCGCGTAGTTTGCTGGCGACGAGCGAGACCGTGTCTTGTAGATTCAAAGATGAGCCGATGGTTTGCGCGATCTCGTGGAGGGCGAAGACCTCGCGTTGGGCTTCGACGATGGAGCGGAAACCGGCCGAGTCGTCACTATCCGGCGCGCCGAGTAAGTCGGCGGCGAGACCCGCGTCCGGCGCGGCGCTCGTCATCGCCTCCGCGTGGGATTGCACTTGCTCTTGTATATCTTGCGCGGCGATCAGATTGTCGAAGAAATCAATGTGCTTGACGAACATGGCGACGACCTGCGGATCGAATGAAGTGCTAGCCATGTTCTGGAGCAGCGCGAGCGAGTCTTCGCGTTTCATGCCGACGCGATAGGGGCGATCACAACGCGTGGCGTCATAAAAATCTACGACCGCGATGATGCGCGCGACCATTGGAATCTGCTCGCCTTTCAGCCCGCGCGGATAGCCTGTCCCGTCCCATTTCTCGTGGTGAAAGCGGATGATGTCTTCGACCGGATAAGGGAAGCCGACACGCTTGACGATGTCGCCGCCGACAACCGTGTGTACCTTCATCTTCTCGAATTCGGCCGCCGTGAGTTTGCCCGGTTTGTTCAAGATGTATTCGGGCACGGCCAATTTGCCGATGTCGTGCAGCAATGCGCCGGCCCGTAGCGCCAGCAGTTCATCGTCTTTAATTGCTAACAGCTTGCCTAACTCAAGCGCATAGATTTGCGTGCGGCGCACGTGGCCGTGTGTGGTCTGATCCTTCGCATCAATCGCGATGGCGAGCGACTCAATGGTGTTCATGTGCAGGTCGGCGATCTCTTGCATGTGCTGCAATTTCTCCGCCGCCGCGTGTTTTGCTTCCGCAACTCGTTGCCGGTCGAAGCGGTAGAGCAAATGGACGAGACCGATCATGAGCAGCCCGAGCGTGAGGAAAGGGAAGCGTCCGCTCTGGCGCGCATGATAAAAGAGCGCCGCTGCGCCCGCGCCGGCCAACTGCGTCACGGCCGTCCAGACCAGACTCTCGCGTGAGAGATGAAAGCGGGCGTGGCCGGACGCGCAGATCGAGTAAGCCGCAGACGCCAATGTGCTCAGCCCGTATTGCACCAGCGTCAACACGAACAGAGGGAAAAATAGCGCTTCAAGCGGCGCGTCAGACCAGGAGATTGCGCCGGTGTGTGCCATGAACAGACGCGCCAGTGCGGTATAACAAATGACCGCTACTGCTGTCGCTGCGACCGGGGCGGCCGTAGCGAAGGCAAGCCGCTCGTATTTGCCCGTCCGCCGCGAAGTGTTGAAGCCGTCAATGCCCGCGAGTATGGCCGCAGGCGCGACGCCATAAAGCATCGCCGTGATGATGAGCAACGAATCGGCGATTGATTTGTGACTTTGCCCCGTGCCTTCCGCGTCCGACACGCGGACTGTGAACCGCCCCGCCGCAATTGTCAGACAACAGAGCGCCGCGAAAGTAAGCCAGCCGCGCCTCGGCAGCATCAGCAGACCGGAAATTGTAATGAGCAGCAGCGCGGCCGCCAATGCTGCGACGCCGCAGACTAATGCGAGAGGTTTCCAGTTTCCGTTCGACATGGCGGGGACTTTCTCCTGCGAGTGAAAGAGTCTCTCAATGATTTTTTAAGCTGATCGGCGTGTGCTGCTAGACAGCAGACACGAACTGTGTGGCAGGCGAATTGTATGTGCCAAACATTGTTGGCATCAATAGAACCCGTACCATAGAACGAACCACTGGTTGCAATGGTGTATTGAGCGGTGTATAAATCGTTTGTATCTGCTACTTGTGCGAACCTTGAAAGGTTATAGTAAGTTTAACAACTATCAGCGATGCATTGATCGCTGAATAGAAGGAGCAGACTATGCAAACAAAAATTTGGAGTAGTATCGGGGTAG
>JANMAD010000183.1:0-6319 GCA_031359515.1 Acidobacteriota bacterium
CGACCCGACGGTGTTCGTCATCGGCGAGGACGTGGGCGCGTATGGCGGCGCGTTCAAGGTGACGGAAGGCTTGCTTGACGAGTTCGGCGCGGAGCGGGTGATTGATACGCCGATCTCTGAGGCGGCGATTGTCGGCGCGGCGTGCGGCGCGGCGTTGATGGGCATGCGGCCGGTGGCGGAGTTTCAGTTTATAGATTTCATCTCGGCCGGCTTCGACATGCTGACGAACTACGCGGCGAAGTGTCGCTATCGTTGGGGCGCGGGCGTGCCGACGGTCTTTCGCGGGCCGTGCGGCGCGGGCGTGCATTCGGGGCCGTTTCACTCGGTGAACGCCGAAGCGTTTTTTCTGAACACGGCGGGTTTGAAGATCGTCGAGCCGTCAACGGCTTACGACGCGAAGGGTTTGATCAAAGCGGCGATCCGTGATCCCGATCCGGTCATCTTCTTCGAGCATAAGAAACTCTATCGGCTGCCGCGTCTGCGCGAAGAGTTGCCGGCGGATGATTATATCGTCGAGATCGGCAAGGCGCGGGTGGCGCGCGAGGGGCGCGATCTTTCAATCATCACGTTCGGCGCGCAGGTGTTGAATGCGCTTGACGCGGCAGCGGAGTTGGAGCAGGAAGGCATAGACGTTGAAGTGATCGATCTGCGCACGCTTGCGCCATTAGACAAGCAGACGATCCTCGCGTCGGTGAAGAAGACGAGCAAGGTGTTGCTCTTGCACGAGGCGGCACGGACGGGCGGCATCGGCGGCGAGTTGGCGGCGACGATTGCGGAAGAGGCGTTCGAGTGGCTCGACGCACCCATCGTGCGCGTCGCCGCGACCGACACGCCCGTGCCTTATTCGCCGCCGCTCGAAGAATATCATCTGCCGCAAGTCAAAGACGTGCTCGACGCAGCGCGCAAACTTGCGGCGTATTGAATAGCTGTTAGCGATTAACTGTTAGCTAAAGACAAAAGCTGAAAGCTAACAGCTAACAGCTAATTGAAAGGAATGACGACGATGCCGAAATTTTTAATCGAGCGAGAGATTCCGGGTGCGGACAAGCTGACGACTGAGGAATTGCAGGCGATCTCGCAGAAGTCCTGTAGCGTATTGCAGCAGATGGGGCCGCAAATTCAGTGGGTGCAGAGCTACGTCACGGGCGACAAAGTTTATTGCGTCTATATCGCGCCGAGCGAAGCGATGGTGCGCGAGCATGCGCGGCAGGGCGGGTTCCCGGCCAATCGCGTGTCTGAGATCAAGTCCGTGATCGATCCCACGACGGCGGAAGGATGAAAGAACAGAAGCTGGAAGTCAGGAGTCAGAAGCCAGAAGAAAGACAAGCTCTTCATTCTGGCTTCTGACTTCTGATTTCCTCAAGGAGCTTTTATGAGTACAGAAGTTGTCATGCCGCAGATGGGCGAGTCCATTGCGGAGGGAACGATTACGCGGTGGATGAAACAGGTCGGCGAGCGCGTGGAGCGCGACGAGCCGCTGTTCGAGATTTCGACCGATAAGGTGGACGCGGAGATTCCGTCGCCTGCGGCCGGCACGCTCATCGAGATCAAGTTTAAGGAAGGCGAGACGGTCGAGATCAACAAGGTCGTCGCGCTCATCGGCGACGGCGACGGGCAAGCAGCGACGCCGGCTGCGGCGACACAGCAGCCGGCCGCAGAATATAAGCCGGGGATGTGGATGGAAGAGGGCGGGCGAGCGCAAGCACCGGCCGCGCAGGCGGCCGTCGAAGCTGCACCGCCGCCACAGCCGCCACCCGTCGTGTTGCCAACCGCTACTTCGTCCGCGCCAACGCCAACGGCACAAACTCAGAGTGCTGCGCCGCAAGCTGTGACCGCGCCGCAACCGGCCGCGCAGGCGCAGACGTCCGGAGCGCAAGGCAACGGCGGCGCGCAGACGGTTGAAGATTTGCGCCGCACGAAGTCCAGCCCGCTCGTGCGCAACATCGCGAAAGAGCACAACATAGACATCGCGCAACTCGAAGGCACAGGCGCGTCGGGGCGCGTGACGAAGAACGATATACTCAGTTACATCGAATCCGGCGCGGCTATGTCGCCCGCGCAAGCCCGCGCGCCGCAAGCGCCCGGCCAGCCTGCGTCGCCAACTGTGCAAGCGCCGCCGCCGGTGCAGCCCGCCAGCGGTGATCGCGTCGAGCCGATGAGCGTGATGCGTAAGAAGATCGCCGAGCACATGGTCATGTCGCGGCGCACGTCGGCGCACGTCACGACCGTCTATGAGATCGACATGACGCGCATTGCGCGTCTGCGCGAGCAGCATCGCGCCGAGTTCCAACAACGCAACGGCACGAAGCTGACCTTTATGCCGTTCATCTTCCAGGCGGTCACCGCCGCGATCCGCAAGTTTCCCATCTTCAATTCGCAGGCGAGCGGCGATCAGATCATCTACAAGCACGACATCAATCTCGGCATCGCGGTCGCGCTCGACTGGGGTTTGATCGTGCCCGTCATCAAACGCGCCGACGAGTTATCAATTGCCGGTCTGGCCCGCGCCGCCAACGACCTCGCGGATCGTGCGCGCACGAAGCAACTCAAACCGGACGAGGTGGCGGGCGGCACGTTCACGATCACGAATCCGGGCGTCTTCGGCGGTCTCTTCGGCACGCCGATCATCAATCAACCGCAGGTGGCCATCCTCGGTGTCGGCACGATTGAGAAACGGCCCAAAGTCATCACCACGCCCGAAGGCGACGACGTGATCGCCATCCGCCAGATGGCTTACTTCGCCATCAGCTACGATCATCGCATCGTGGACGGCGCGGACGCCGAACGCTTCCTCGCCTACGTCAAGCAGACACTCGAAGCGGGCCAGTTTCAGGTATAGCCGCTCGCTAAGCGCGCTTAGCAAAGCTGCACAGACACGAAGGGCACAAAGAAGCGGAAGTCGTTTCTTTGTGCCCTTCGTGTCTTGGGGTTGAGTTTGCTTGGTTGCGCTAAGCTGCTTTGACAAATTTTAAGGCAACACCGTTCATGCAGTAACGCAGACCGGTCGGGCGGGGGCCGTCGTTGAAGACGTGACCGAGATGCGCGTCGCAGCGGGCGCAGAGAACTTCCGTGCGCGTCTCGCCGAGGCTGCGATCAGTCTGTTCGCGCACATTAATTTTAGCCAGTGGTTGCCAGAAACTCGGCCAACCCGTATGTGAATCGAATTTGGCGTCGGCGGCAAAGAGCGGCAGGGCGCAGCAGACGCATTGAAAGATACCTTTGTCGTGCAGATCATTCAACGGACTGGAATAAGGTGCTTCCGTCCCTTGCTGCCGCGTGACCTGGAACTGCTCCGGCGTCAAAATGCGCTGCCATTCGGCGTCGGTTTTGCTCACTTTAACGAACGGGAGCTTGGCCGGTTGCTGCTTCTTCTGTGCGTGTCGGGCTGAATCCGTCGCCAGTACCGTCTGCCCAATGAACGCGCCTGCGCCGAGCGCTAAACTTGCTTTGAGAAAGTGCCGCCTGTCGATCATGAGAGCCTCCTAAGCGTTTGTTTACGCGAATATGATGTGTGCCGTGCCCTAGTTGTTGCATGGCTGTATGGCTGGGCGCGGACACAACGCGGTGACGCGCGGGCCATAACTTTTCGCTGTTACGTTAGTACCCTAACATCGCCGCAGCACGGTGTTATGTTATCGTCCACACATAAGAGATTCAGCGCAGCTTATATGCAGGGCCTATAACCAGAGGCGGCCTGTAGCCGGCGCATTGAAAAGCGAAGAAAAGGGACGAGATTGAAAAGTTATCCAGTTAAATTTCCTGCCGGTGAGCATCGTGCCTGTCAGCCATGACGAGTTGGCGCAGTTGGCGGCGATGAGTCGCCCGCAGGTGACGATGGGGCGACTGCGACTGCGCCGGCGCGGGCTGGTGCGCTACGAGCGTAAGCAACCGTTGTTCGTGGATGTCCCCGCGCTGACCGCTTATCTGAGCGGCGCTCAGCGCAAGCAATAAACAGTTCGGCAAAGAGTGTAGGCCGGCAGCGCTAACGACGCAGCAAAAGAAGTAATTATGATGCGCTTAGATTTGAACCTGATCGAGATTTTCTGCCGCGTGTATGAAGCGGGCAATATCTCGAAGGCGGCGTTGACGCTGCGGATTTCGCAGCCGACCGTGAGCGGGCATCTCAAGAATCTGGAGACGTACATCGGCGCAAAATTATTCGACCGCTTGCCGCGTCGCCTCGCCCCGACGCGCGCCGGACAACTACTCTACCGGCGTGGCTGTAGCATCCTCAAAGAGAAGCAGGCCGCGATGCAAGACTTGGAGCGTTTCCTGCAACGTATCGAAGGGGTGTTGCAACTCTCCGGCAGCAACATTCCGGGCGAGTATCTGTTGCCGCCGCGCATCGCAGATTTCTACGCGCACTTTCCGGCCGTCCGGGTCGAGTTGAAAGTCTCCGATCCGAAAACCGTGTGCAATGACGTGCTGAGTGGCGAAGCCGAGTTGGGTTTCTCTTGCACCAAGATCGCTACCGTCGGGTTGGAGTTCTGGCCGTTCGCGACGGGCGCAATCGCGCTGGTCGTGCCTAACAACGAAACGTGGCGGCGGGTGAGATCGATCTCGCGCGCACGGCTCGCGCAAGAGCCGTTTCTGTCGCGCGAGCGCGGGACAGGTATGCGCGCGATGATAGAAGAGCGCATCGGCCACTCGCTCGATGACGCGAACGTCATCGGCGTCTTTGGCTCGAATAACGCCCTCAAGGAAGCCCTCAGGGCCGGCATGGGCGTCGCGGTCGTCTCGTTGTTCTCGGTGCAGCACGAGCTTGCGCGCGGCGAGCTAAAGACCATCGCGATTGAAGGGCTGGAGATGCGCGCTGCCGCTTTCTTCGTCGTCACCAATAAGAGTCTGACCCTCTCGCCTATCGCCGAGACGTTCTTAGCCGCAGTGCTCGATAACGGCAGGCTCGCCCGCGCCGCGTTGCGAGCTTCCGCCTGAATGTAGTGTCTCCTTGTTGGCGCGAAACACATCATTTACGGGTGCAGGTTCTGCGATACCTTCCGCCTCCTGCCATCGGAATTATGTATTGGTATTGGCCGCCCCAAGCTACTAAACTCCCAGCCTATAAACTTCCATGCAGATGACAGTTTGCCGCGCAGAGAGATGAGCCGGAGCAAAACTATTGGGGCAGGATTATTGGCCGGCTTGGTCGCCGCGTTGCTGCTGACGTTGTGCCTGTTGTGTCATTACGAGTGGCGGCCCGACCAGCCCGGCGAGCACAAACTCGCGGTGCGCGCAACGGACGGCGAGAACAACGTGCAGACCGCCGAGCAGCGCGGCACTGTGCCGCAGGGCGCGACGGGTTATCACAAAGTCACGGCGCGTGTGCTGGCCTAAGCGCGCGTTAACGATTCAAGGGGGAGGCGCGCGTGCCGCAAGCGTCGGTTCGGATCGAGGCGGAAAGTTATCCCGGCAGCGGCGAGCAGGAGAGTCTGTTCGAGCTTTTTCATTGGCTCTACGCTTTCTGCCGCGAGCATCTCTTCCGCGACGACACGGAGCGGATCGCGCAAATGCTCTGGCCTGCTGCGCCACCGCCTGCCACGAGCCGCTTGTTAGAGATCGGTTGCGGCCCCGGCTTCTACTCTTGCGGTCTGGCTCACCGGTTCGCGCAACTGCAAGTGACCGGCATTGATCGCGCCGCGCAGCAATTACAGCGCGCCCGCACCCGTGCAATGGAGCACGGACTCGCCAACTGCCGGTTCGAGCAAGCCGATGTGTTGGCGCTTGCTTGGCCGCGCAACACTTTTCAGTCAGTCATCGCCTCGCGCCTCTTCACCATCTTGCCGCAACGCGAGCGTGCGCTCGCCGAGATGTATCGCGTGCTGCAACCGCGGGCGGGCGTTGTTTCATCGCGGAGCCGCGCTCGCTGGTGCGCGCGGCCATTCCGTTGCACGCGATGTGGCTCGTCGCGCGCCTGATCGGTTTCTGCCGCGAGTCGCCCGGCTCTTATCGCGAGCCGCGCCGGAACGCGATCATGAACCCGCCGGAGTTTCGCGCGCTCGTCGCGTCGCAGGCGTGGCGCAACGTGCGGCATGCGCACGATACCTGGTATCAGTACGCCGTGTGCGAAAAAGATTGAGACGGGGCGCGTACGTGCGCGCGTTGCATTTCGTCTACGGACTGACGACCGACATCGTGCGCCGCGCCGTGCGTAATCGCCGCTCAACCCGGTTGAGAATAGAGTGGAAAATATCTTTGACGACAAGATGGCCGTGGTGAATGCCAGTTTGCGCGGTGAGGAGCGCGGCATCGCACTGCCGCTCTTGCTCGACCTTGCGCGCAAGCCCGTCTTCCTGCACGACAACTCCGTGCCGACGCTCGA
>JANMAD010000186.1:0-2871 GCA_031359515.1 Acidobacteriota bacterium
GGCTCATGTCGAGCCTGCTCTACGAAGTGAGCGCAAGCGACCCGTTGACCTACGCGAGCATCGCGTTGCTGTTGCTGCTCGTGGCACTCATCGCCTGCTACGTCCCGGCGCGGCGCGCAACCAAAGTCGATCCGATGGTGGCGCTGCGATACGAATGAAGTGGTAAGTGCCAAGTGACGAGTGACAAGCAAGCACAATTTTTAACTCGGCACTGCTCTTGAGGGGTGAAGTGATGAACAACCTATGGCTTGATCTACGTTACGGCGGGCGCATGCTGCTGAAGAAGCCCGGCTTCACGCTGATCGCCGTCCTCACGCTGGCGCTAGGCATCGGCGCGAACACGGCCATCTTCAGTCTGGTCAGCGCGGTTTTGCTGCGCCCGTTGAACTTTCCCGAGTCGGAGCGGTTGGTGATGATCTGGGAAGGCGTGGCGGCCTTAGGTGTCACGGGCGACACGCCCGCGCCCGCCAACTACGCCGACTGGAAAGCGCAGAGTCAGTCCTTCGCCGACATGGCCGCGCTCGAACAGCGCAACTACAACCTGACGGGCGACGGCGAGCCGGAAAAGATTTTCGCCTTCGGCGTCGGCGCAAACTTCTTCCCGTTGCTCGGCGCGCAGCCCGCGCTCGGGCGCAACTTCACGACCGATGAAGACAAGCCCGGCGCAAGCAAGGTGGCCATCATCAGTCACGCGCTCTGGCAGAGTCGTTACGGCGGCGAGCGCAGCATCTTGGGCCGCGACATCGAGCTTAACGGCGAACGCTACACGGTCGTCGGCGTGATGCCGCCGGACTTTCAGTTTCAAGTGCCGGACACACGCCTGTGGGTGCCGATTGCGCTCACGCCCGAACAGCTCGCTAATCGTGACATACATTTCCTGAACGTGGTCGCGCGGCTCAAACCGGGCGTCACCGTGGCGCAGGCGAACGCCGACATAGGGGCCATCACCGAACGCATCGCCACAGCTTATCCCGATTCATCACAGGGCCTGAGCGCGTCCGTCGTCCCGCTCCACGACGACTTGGCCGGCGACGTGCGTCGCCCGTTCACGATGTTGCTCGTGGCGGTCGCGTTCGTGCTGCTGATCTCGTGCGCGAACATCGCGGGCGTGTTGTTGTCGCGCGCGGCGGCGCGGCAACGCGAGATTGCTGTGCGCGCAGCCCTCGGCGCGTCGCGCTGGCGCATCGTGCGGCAACTGCTGACCGAGAGTTTGCTGCTCGGCGTCTTAGGCGGCAGCCTCGGTACGCTGCTGGCGTTGTGGACTTTCACTTTCCTGCAACAACTCGTGCCGGCGGGCTTGCGCACGGCGACCACTCTGCAACTGGATTGGCCGGTACTTGGTTTTACGCTCGCGGTCTCGCTGCTGGCGGGCGTGATCTTCGGCCTCGCGCCTGCGCTCGCAGCGGCCAAAACCGATCTGAATGAGGCGCTCAAACAGGGTAGCGGGCGCACCGGCTTCGGCGCGGCGCAGCGTTGGCTGCGCAGTTCGTTCGTCGTCGCCGAAGTTGCGCTCTCGCTCGTGCTGCTCGTCGGCGCGGGGCTATTAGTGCAGACGTTATACAAGCTGCGCGGCCAGTATGCGGACTTGCATCCTGAGCATGTGTTGACGGTGCGGACGCAGTTGTTGGGTGATCGTTATCACGAGCACGAACAGCGCGTGCCTTTCTATGACGGTGTGCTACAGCGCGTCGCGCATCTGCCCGGCGTGGTCGCCGCAGGCTACACGACCGCCGTGCCGCTCGTCTGGAAGGGCGGCGCAAACGGCCTCACGCTCGAAGGGCGACAGGCCGATGCCAACACGATCTGGAACGCCAACCACCGGCAGATCAGTCCCGACTATTTCTCCGCCATCGGCATCGCGTTGCGCGCGGGCCGCGCCTTCAACGCACAGGACAACGAGCATGGCGTGCCGGTCGCCATCATCAACGAGACGATGGCGCGCAAGTTCTGGCCCGGCGAGAGTCCCGTCGGCAAACGATTCAAGATCGGCGGCATGGACGATCCTACTCCGTGGCTGACCGTGGTCGGCATCGTCGCCGACGTGCGGCAGATGGGCGCGGACGCGCCGGTCAAAGCGGAGATGTACGTGCCCTACTGGCAGAAGCAGCCGTTCGCCTTCTATGCCCCGCGCGATCTGGTCATCCGCGCGGCGGGTGAACCGACCGCGCTTGTCGCGGCCGTGCGGCAGGCCGTCCACGAAGTTGATCCGACGCAGCCGCTCGCCAGCATACGCACGCTCGATGAAGTGTTAGGCCGCGAGACCGCACAGCGACGGGTCGGGATGATTCTGTTGACGACCTTCGCCGGACTTGCGCTACTGCTCGCGGCGCTCGGCATCTATGGCGTGCTGTCCTACTTCGTCGTGCAACACACGCCGGAGATCGGCGTGCGCATGGCTTTGGGCGCGCAAAGCGGCGACGTGCTGCGCCTGATCATCGGCAAAGGCATGCGGCTCGCGCTCATGGGCGTCGCCGTCGGTCTCGTTGGCGCATTCGCGCTGACGCGCTTGCTGGGCAGTCTGCTGTTTGAAGTGCAGGCGACCGATCCGCTGACGTTCGGCCTGCTCGCGTTATTGCTCACACTGGTCGCGCTCGTGGCCTGCTACATCCCGGCGCGGCGTGCGACGAAGGTCGATCCAATGGTCGCATTGAGATACGAATGAAGTGACAAGTGACGAGTGACGAGTGACGAGTGACAAGCAAGCAACTTGTCTTCAACTCGTTACTCGTCACTTGTCACTTGCCACTGTTCTTGGGAGGCATGATGAGCAATCTATGGCAAGACCTGCGTTACGGCGTGCGGCGTTTGCGTAAGAGTCCGAGTTTTACGAGCATCGCGATTCTGTCGTTGGCGCTCGGCATCGGCGCGAAC
>JANMAD010000191.1:0-3027 GCA_031359515.1 Acidobacteriota bacterium
GCGAAGAGCGTGCCGGTCAAGATCGTGCCCTGCAACTTTTCCGGGTGCGCCGGCGGGCGACGCTCAAGCCTGCGCCACAGCCGATTGTAGTCTTCATAGAAAGAGCGCACCATGCCGACGCCGTCCTCGATCTGCGGATAGTCTCCGTAGTGTCGGCGCGATGGCACGGCGCGACCAGCGCGCAGATAAATCTCATCGCCAAGAAAAGCGAAGGCCGTGCCGAACCGCGCACGTAGATCATTTTGGATTGGTTTCACTTCGCGGATCGTGCGTTGACAGAACTCAGGTGTGACGGGCGTCAAGCGCGCATCGGTGTTGTAGCGCGTCAAACCTAACGGCACGATGGCGACGCTTTTGACCTGCGGGTGATGCGCAGCCAGATCATAAATCGTGCGCCGCAAAATTTCGCCGTCGTTGATGTCAGGGCATAACACAACTTGCGCGTGCAGTTCGATCCCCGCGTCCATCAGACGCCGCATCTTCGCATCTATGTCGGCGCGCTCTTTCTCCACACCAAGCAAGTATGCGCGCACGTCCCGGTCGGTCGCATGGACGGAGACATACTGCGGCGTCAGGCGTTGCTCGATGATGCGCGCCATCTCGTCTTCCGAGATCGAACTGAGCGTCGTGTAGTTGCCGTAGAGGAATGAGAGCCGTATGTCCTCATCGCGCACGAAGAGCGACTTGCGCGCGTCCGGCGGGTTGCCCTTGCAAAAGCAGAACAGACATTCGTTCGCACACTGACGCGGCACGATCTGCTCGAACTCCAAACCGAAGTCTTCGCCCTCGCCGCGCTCGATTTCGATCTCCCACTCTTCGCCGTCCGGCTTGCGCACGAACAGCGTTAACTCCGTCTCGCCGCCCGTCAGGAAACGAAAATCGAGATAGTCGCGCACCGGCCGGCCGTTGACCTTGAGCACGCGGTCGCCCGCCGCCAGTTCAAGCTCGGCGGCGAGACTCGCGGGCGCAACGTCCGCAATCAGCACACCGCGCCGGCGAATCTGTGTGACGGCCGGTTCTACAGCAAACTCGTACATCTAATAACTTCACTACCTACAGAATGAAAGTTGCTCTGCCAAGCAACTCGACAGTATCGCCTATGAGCGCGTGCGATTCAACTTGCGCGAACTGCTGCACACAACGTGAAGAGGTCGCCCCGTTAATTCGGACGACCTCTCCTATTCCAAATGTGCTGACCGTCGCTCTAACCAGCCCGCGTTGCGCTCGTGCTGCTCGCGCCGTCGAGCATCTCGTCGAGCGATGTATATTCAAGGTTCTGCGCGGTGGCGACCGCTTCGTATGTCAGTTTGCCCGCGTAAGTATTGACGCCTTCCTTCAAGCCCTGGTCGCTGGCGATGGCGGCGCGGAAGCCTTTGTTGGCAAGCTTCAACACGTAAGGCAGCGTCGCGTTGGTGAGCGCGAAGGTCGAGGTGCGCGGCACTGCGCCGGGCATGTTGGCGACGCAGTAGTGTAAGACGCCTTCGACGTAGTAGGTCGGGTCGCTGTGCGTCGTCGGATGCGTCGTCTCGATGCAGCCGCCTTGATCGACCGCCACGTCCACGATGCACGCGCCGTTCGGCACATCTTTGAGCATGCCGCGCGTGACCAACTTCGGCGCGGCCGCGCCGGGCACAAGCACCGCGCCGATGATCAGATCAGCCTGCGAGACGGCGTCGTGGATCATGTATGCGGACGAAGCGAGCGTGGAGATTTTCGTCAAGAAGATGTCGTCAAGCTCACGCAGTCGATCCAGATTGCTATCAATGATCGTGACGTGCGCGCCCATGCCGACGGCGATCTTCGCCGCGTTCGTCCCGACCACGCCGCCGCCGATGATGACGACGCGCGCCGCCGGCACACCCGGCACGCCGCCCAACAGGATGCCGCGCCCGCCCTGCATCTTCTCCAAATAATGCGCCCCGACCTGCACCGCCATGCGCCCCGCGACTTCCGACATTGGTGTGAGCAACGGCAGCGTGCCTTTGCGATCCGTGATCGTCTCGTAGGCGACGCCCGTCACTTTGCTCTTGAGCAATGCTTCGGTCTGTTTCGGATCGGGCGCGAGATGCAGATAGGTGAAGAGCAGCAAGCCCTCTTTCATGCGCGGGTATTCGGGCGCAATCGGCTCTTTCACTTTCACGATCATCTCGGCGTCGCCCCACACATCGTCGGCCGAATCAACGATCTGCGCGCCCGCGCGTTGATACAACTCATTCTCGAAACCGGAGCCTGTGCCCGCGTCGCGCTCGACGATCACCTTATGCCCCGCATCCGTCAACGCGCGCACGCCGGCTGGTGTCAGACCAACGCGATACTCGTTATCCTTAATTTCTTTCGGTAGTCCGACGAGCAATGTTGCGTCTCCAATCGTTTAGATTTTGATGTCAGAAGCAAGCGAGCGCGGACGTGAATCCCGTTTGCGCTGTCTTACAAATTCACTTCGTCGATCTGCGCGCGTTGCAGTTTGCCACTGTAGTCCACGTAGATCGACTTCCATTCGGTGAAGATGTCTAGGACTTGCGTGCCCGCTTCGCGGTGGCCGTTGCCGGTGGCTTTCGTGCCGCCGAAGGGCAGGTGGACTTCCGCGCCGATGGTCGAGGCGTTGACGTAGAAGATGCCGGTGTACATGTCGTTCATCGCGCGGAAGGCGCGGTTCACGTCCTGCGTGTAGATCGACGCGGACAGACCGTAGCGCACGCCGTTCGCGATCTCGACCGCTTCCTCTAATGAACTTGTGGGGATGACGGCCGTGACGGGGCCGAAGATTTCTTCCTGCGCGATGCGCATGTCGGGCGCGACGTTGGTGAAGACAGTCGGCTCGATGAAATAGCCGTGCGCGTGTGCGCCTTTGTCCAAACGATTGCCGCCGCACGCGAGCGTCGCGCCATCTTCGCGCTGGCCCGTTTCGATGTAGCCCATGATCTTGTGCATGGCGGCGGCATTGATGACCGGCCCCACATCAGTCTTGGCGTCACTGCCGTCTCCGACGCGCAACGCGCGTGTGCGCTCGACGAGTTGCTGCGTGAA
>JANMAD010000159.1:0-1660 GCA_031359515.1 Acidobacteriota bacterium
ATAGCCGACGCCGCCGCCGCGCGCCGTCACCGGAAACCGCCGCTCGTTCGCGAGCAGCATGATGGCCGCGATCTCGGCCGTTGTCTGCGGCAGCACAACCGCTTCGGGCGGAAACTTCTCCTTCACCGCGTCCTGCGCGTAAGGCTCGACCTTGTCCGCATCAATCAAGACATTGTCCGCGCCGACAAGTTCACGCAAACGCGCCAGCACGGCCGGCTCGGACGCCGTCGTTGTCGCGCGCCCCACGCGCATCGGTCTGTCGTGATGACGACTCATAATTTTCGCGGCCACAAGCGCGCTTTACTTTAACGTGCGCGGCGGCAACTCATCAACCGACATGCGCGCACGCGCAATAGCAGCGCCGGGAATCTCTTCCGCGTCGCCGCTTGTTGTGTGCGTGTCAGTTGCGTCAACTTATTGCTTGTTGTCGTGCCTGCGCCCGACGTTCACCGATTCGTTGCGCACGAGGTCGAACGTGGTGTTCTTCTTCAGATGCAGGTTATCGCTCGTGAGCGCGAGCGTCGTGTGTCGGGCGGCGACGCTTGCCGGCCGCCTCGGCCAGTTGCAGCGCGATGATCGGCAGCACCAATAATGTGACGAAGGTCGAGAGCGTGAGACCACCGATGACGGCGATGGCGAGCGGGCGTTGTAGCTCCGCGCCCGCGCCGAGACCGACTGCGAGCGGCAGCAGCCCGAAGATCGTGCAGAGTGTGGTCATCAAAATCGGTCTCAGTCGCACGCGCCCCGCTTCGCGCAAGGCGGCAGCCGGTGGCACATCATGCTCTTGGCGCAATTTGCTCGCGTAGTCGAGCAGGATGATGCCGTTTTTCACGACCAACCCGATCAGCATGATCAACCCCATGAACGAGGAGATATTGAGCGGTGTGCGCGTCAGCCACAACGCGATGAGCGCGCCGACGAGCGAGACGGGCGCGGCGCAGAGGATGACGAGCGGCTGCGTGTAAGAGCGAAACTGCACGACCAGCACGATGAAGACGAGCGCGAGCGCAAGCGCGAACACCATCAGCAGCCCGCGAAACGCCGTCTGCTGACTCTCGTACTGGCCGCCGATCTCGTATGACACACCGGGCGGCAGTTGTGTGCGTTTGAGCAAAGCCTGCACGTCGCTGCTAGCAGAGCCAAGCCCACGCCCGCTCAAACCCGCCGTGATCTCGATCATCTGTCGTTGATCTTGCCGCACCAACGCGCTCTGTCCTGCTTCACGTTGCACGTCAGCGTAAGCAATGAGCGGTTGCGTCACGCCGTTGGGCGTAGTGATCGGCACGTTGCTGATCTTGGCGAAGTCGAAGCGCGTCTCGTCGGGCAGGCGCACGCGCACGCCGGTCAGCCGGTCGCCCTCGCGTATCTGCGTCACGCGCCGCCCAAGCAGCGCGCTGTTGAGTTGTGTCGCGATGGCTTGCACGCTTAGCCCCGCGCGGCCGGCGCGCACCGGATCGATGCGCGCCACAAGTTCCGGCGAGCCTTCGCTCACGCCGTTGTAAAGCTCGACCACGCCGGGCAGTTTTTCCACGCGCTCGCCGATTTCCGCCGCTGTGCGTTGTAGCACCCTTAGATCGTCGCCGAACAATTTGATCTCGACCGGGCGCGGCTCGCCCGCGAGATCGTTGATCACGTCCTCCAACAATTTCACGAACTCGGC
>JANMAD010000169.1:0-2020 GCA_031359515.1 Acidobacteriota bacterium
CGTGCCTTCCAGATCGTAAAATGCGGCGGCTGCCAAACTATCCTCCCCGTTAAGCCTGTGCTTGCAAGTCGCGCCCGCGCGAAAAGTAAAGCTGTGCCGGTTAAAAAATGTGCGGGGCAAAAATATACCCTATCTGGCGCAATTGGGTAAGCTGCCATTGGTCGTTTGCACACTTGACAGGGCGGCAGCGCCCACAAATAGTGAGCCTTAAACAGCGCGCTATGGTCAATTATGCTGTCTGGAATTGTGGTTAAAGAGGGGTGCTGATGAGTCAACAGAAATGTTCATGCGCCGCATTTGACCGGCTGGAAGGCGCGAGCGTGCCCGCGTACATCAACGCATTTCTCGATGATCTGGGGCGGGCTAAGCCGGGGGAGAAGGATCATTTTCGCTGCCGCGTCTGTGGGCGCGAGTGGGAAAAGCAAGCGCCCTGCGCCGACTCTAAGGGCACGCGCCCGGCATTGATCCGCCTCGATAAATCCTGATGCTTACAGGCGCAAGCCGGTTTGCAGATAGGGGAAGGGAATGTATTCGGCAGCACGCCCTGCGTCTTGCAGCAGCGTGAGCATGCGCCCCGCGCCGTAATAATTGAGCGAGTGAATGATGATGTGCGCCGCGCGTTGGCGATCCGTATGCGCGGCGAGCCATGCCGCGACCGCGTAGCCCGTGCGCTCGTCATCCGGCTCGTCTGAATAGTAGTGTTCTTCGCGCAGATCGTGATCGAGCAGAATGGCCGCGTACTCGCGCACGCCCAACCAGCGTAACGCCTCCTGCACGTCGCACGTTACGTCCAACTCATAACTCGCCAGCCGCGCACGAAACCAATCACAACGCGCGCCATCATCTTCAACTAAAAGTATGCGAGACATAGGTAGCTAATGGCTAACAGCTAACAGCTTACTGTAATATGCTGCGACGTGAAAATCGCAACGTGGAATGTTAATTCGGTATTGGCGCGGCTGCCGCTCGTCGAGCGTTGGCTCGCCGCCGCACGTCCCGACGTGGTCTGCTTGCAAGAGATCAAATGCACGAACGAAAAGTTCCCGGCCGCCGCCTTCGCCGCCCTCGGTTATGAATCGGTCGCCTACGGGCAGCCGACCTATAACGGCGTAGCCATCCTCGCGCGCAAACCGCTGACCGACGTGCAGCGTGGCTTTGACGAAAAGGACGACACCGCGCACGCGCGTTTGCTCGCGGCGACCGTGAATGGCGTGCGTGTCGTCAACGTCTATGTGCCGAACGGGCAAGCTGTCGGGACGGAGAAGTATGCGTTCAAATTAAAATGGTTAGGACAACTGCGCGAGTTCTTCGACGAGCATTATTGGACGGATGATGAGGTGCTGGTGTGCGGCGATTTCAACGTCGCGCCGGAAGACCGCGACGTGCATGATCCGCAACTCTGGCGTGGGCGTATCCTCTTCAGCGCGCCGGAAAAGCAGGCCCTTGCGGAGGTGCAGGAGTGGGGCTTCGTGGACGCTTACCGGCAGCACGTCGCAGCGGGCGGCAACTACTCCTGGTGGGATTATCGCGCGGGCGGTTTCCAACGCAACCTGGGCGTGCGCATAGACCACATCTGGGTCTCGCCCGCGCTCGCCGAACGCTGCACCGGCGCATGGATCGACAAAGAGCCGCGCGGCTGGGAACGTCCATCGGATCATACGCCGGTCGTTGCGGAGTTCAAATGAAGTCAAAGGTTCAAAGTTGAAAGTTCAAAGAATAATGCCTAGGCCTGGAGCCTTAAACTTCGGATGGTGGTCAGAATGTAATGCCGCGACCGTGTTTTGCCGCGTAGCGGCGGCATGACTTTAGCCCGGCTCCGTCGCGGCAGCGACGAGTGGACTCAGCCGTCGCTAGCGCGACGAGCCATCGGTCGGTCGTCAGCCCGTGCGTTAAAACGCACGGCTAAATTCACCTGCCGCTCTGCGGCAGCAGCAGCATTACTTTGCGACCACTATCAAACTTTGAACCAAACGTAAAGGGGATGTATGAACGGGCAGAGCAACGATGGTTTGAGCAAGCG
>JANMAD010000193.1:0-4479 GCA_031359515.1 Acidobacteriota bacterium
AACAAAACAGACGGCGGCCGCGAGTACTAAAACGGAAGTCATCAAACGCGGCGCAGCGATTGATAACGACACAGAGCGGGTCGCTTTCGCCGACGCGCTTAAAGAGCCGACGAAGTACGCGGGCAAGGCGGTCGTGATCGAAGGCGTGGTCAAACGCGTCTGCAAGATGGAAGGCTGCTGGATGGAGATCGCGCCGGGCGCGGGCGCGTCAAGCATCCGCGTCACCTTCAAGAATCACGGTTTCTTCGTGCCGAAGGACGCGGACGGCACGAAGTTTCGCGCGGTCGGCGAGTTCACCGTCAAGAAACTCGATAAGGAAATGGTCGAGCATCTCGTGAAAGAGGACGGCGCGAAAGTGAAGACGAACGCGGACGGCACGGCCGACGAAATTACATTTATCGCCACCGGCGTCGAGCTGTGGAAGCAGTGAAAGGCTGTCCGTTATCAGTGATCAGTTGTGCGCTTGACGTTAGCTGAATGCCAAAGTTGAAACGCGCAACTGCCGTAACGAAGAACAACTGACCACGGACAACTGACCACTGACAGTTTTTATGAAGTCTTTCAAAATTCGCAACGTTGAGATCAACCCGCCGCTCGTGCTGTCGCCGATGGCGGGCGTGACGGACGTGCCGTTTCGCGCGCTCTTGAAGCGGCGCGGCGGCATCGGGCTGACCGTGTCGGAGTTCATCTCGGTCGAGGGCTTGACGCGCAACAACCCGAAGGCGCGGCGGCAGATGCGCTTCTTCGATTACGAGCGGCCGTTCGCCGTGCAGATTTTCGGCGGGCAGCCGGAGCGCATGCGGATGGCGGCGGAGATGGCCGAAGAGGTTGGCGCGGACATACTCGACATCAACTGCGGTTGCCCCGCGCCGAAGGTCGTCAAGCACGGCGGCGGCAGCGGCCTCTTGCGCGACTTGCCGCGCCTCGAAACGATCTTAAAAGAGATCAAGCGAGCGATCACGATCCCGCTCACGATCAAGATTCGCGCGGGCTTCACCGACAGCACGATCAACGCGGTCGAGACGGCGCGGCTGGCCGAAAGTTGCGGCGTCGAGCATATTGCGTTGCATGGGCGCACGAAGGAGCAGGGCTACAAAGGTCTCGCCAACTGGGATTTGGTGCGACAGATCAAAGAGGCGGTGCGCGTGCCCGTCTCCGGCAGCGGCGACGTGGTGACGCCGGAGCAAGCGTTCGCGCGTTGGCGCGAGACGAATTGCGATGGCATCTTGATCGGGCGCGGCGCGATGGCGAACCCATGGATATTTCGCCAGATCGAAGACCGCATCGCCGGCCGCGAGCCGTTCTCGCCGACGCTCGCCGACAAACGCGCCGTGCTGCTCGAATACTTCGACCTGCTGCGCGCAGACATGCCGGAGATCGTCGCCATCGGGCGCATGAAACAACTCGCCGGTCAGTTCACCAAAGGCTTGCCCGGCGGCTCACGCTTCCGCCAAGTCATCTATCACGCGCACGCGATCAACGAGGTGCTGGATCGCATCGAAGAGTATTTCGCGACGGTCGCCGCCGGCCGCTTCTACGTCGGCGAAGGCGAGCCGCCGGATGAAGCGGCGGACGCGCCCGCGCTCGACTCGTGCGAAGCAGCAACTATAGCCGTATGACGATGAACGATAACACGCAAGCCATGCGCGACGCAGACGCCAACGCGCCCGACCGCGCTGCCGAACGCGGCGATGTGGCCGAGCCGGACGCGCCGACCGCGACGGAAGAGAACGAAGGCCTGAGCACCGTGCTGAGCGGCGAGCCGGGCGAAGGCGTGCAGGATAACGCGAGCGAAAAATAATCATCCACGAAGTCACACGAACAGGCACGAAGAGACTTTTGGTTTTCTTCGTGCCTGTTCGTGCGACTTCGTGGATAAGTTTTAGCTATCTGCGCTCAACTCTTCAATCTCAGTCTCAAGCGCACGCAATGTTCGTTGCAGCATCTCGCGGTGGGCGCGGTTGGTCGAGTGGTCGAGTGGGTCGAGCGTGCGGGCGCGTGAGAGGCGCAGGGTTTCGCGGCGGTCGCGGCGGGCGCGGGCGGCGGGCGAGTCGTCGAGCGGCGCACGGTATTTCTGCTGCGCGCGTTCTTCTGCCGCCTGCACTTGATCTTCGACCGACTTGCTCTCCCAACCGCGTGCCATCTGCGTTCAACTCCACCGTTTACCGTGTCCACTGCTTTATGTGCCGGGGCGACGCAAGCCCAACGGGCGCGGCTGCGTGCCCTCGAAGAACCAGCTCGCGCCGACCTTCAGGCGATGATGCCACGTCGGCAGGCGTTGCGTGTAGAGCGCGAAGCGGGCTTGACGGGCGAGCGCGCCGGTGATGACTTGGCCGGCGGTCAAGAGCGCGCCATGCTCTGTGCCGAGACTGAGCGCCTCGCCCAACTCTTTGAAGTATTTCGTCCGCAGTTCGCCGCCCGCGAGCAGAGCGCGGACGTTCGCGGCGGCAAGCGATGCTTGCTGGAAAGCAAGTTGCGCCGTGCCGGGCAGCGTCGGATCGGCTTCGGTGAAATGTGCGTCGTCGCCGAGCGAAAAGACTTCGGGGTGATCTTCCACTTGCAGCGTCGGCCCTACGCGCAACAAGCCGCGCTCGGTCTTGGGCAACTGCAACTGTTCGACGAGCGGACTGACGCGAACGCCGCCGACCCACACGACCGCAGCCGTCGGCAACTCGGTCTCCTCACCCCCATGCTCGAAGACGACGCTCGTCGGTGTGACGCGGCGCACGCGCGTCTGCGTGTGGACTTCGACGTGCGCCGTGCGTAGTTCGCCTTCGACGTAGGCGCGCAGCTCGTCGCCCATGCCCGGCAAAATCTGGTCGCCCATCTCAAGCACGACGACGCGCGCCCCGCCCTGCAAGCCGCGCCGCCCGAATGCGTCGCGCAGCAGGTCGCCCATCTTCGTGGCTAACTCTATGCCGCTTGCGCCCGCGCCGACGATGGCGAAGGTGTTGGCGCGTTGTGCGTCTTGCGGCGCGGCGTCGGGCGGGGTGTGGTCGAGCGTCTCGATCATGCGTTGGCGTAGGGCGTCTGCGTCGGCCAGCGTGCGGAAGGGGAGCGCATGTTCCGCCGCGCCCGCGACGCCCGCATAGTTCGTCACGCCGCCGACGGCGACGACGAGCGCATCATAGCCTTGCCGCGCAGGCCAGCCGGCAATCGTAGCCTCGCGCGCTTGCAAGTCAACGTCGGTCACTGTGCCCTGGATGAAGTGGACGCGCTCGTCCAACAGTTCCTTGTAGTGCGGCGCGATGTGCCACGCCTCGACCTCGCCGCTCAGGTACTCGTAGAGCATCGGCTTGAAGAGATAATGATCGTCCGCGCTGACGAGCGTCACGTGGCCTGCGCCCGCCAATTCCAACGCCGTGAACAGCCCGCCGAAGCCGCCGCCGATGATCAGTATGCGCGCCTGTCTGTCCGCCATGATGTGATCCTTATAGTGGAATGATTTATTCGCGGCGCATGGTAGCAGAAAAAATAGTCGGCAGTAAGCAGCAGGCAGTAGGCGGTAGGCAGTGAAGACGAAGCGGTTATTAATCGCAGGATAAGCAGGCGTCCGCCGCTCTGCGGCGGCTGAGTTTAGCCCGGCGTTTCAACGCCGGGAAACGAGGCATTTCGGCAACCACACGTCACGTTAGTGACGTGTGAAATGTCGCGTTGGGCTGCGCGGTCAAGCGTCGCTGACGCGACGCCCTCCGGTCGTCATCTCCCACCCGGCGTTGAAACGCCGGGCTAAAGTCATCGCGCCGCTCTGCGGCGAAATCGCGTATCGATCTCATTGTTTTTGTTCGTAGCCTACTATTCCTGCTCGCTGGACACGCTCTCTTTGGCCATGTTAGATTGTTCGCCGTAGTTAAATAACTCTTGCGTTTGCCTGAGATTACAGGTGGACTGCGGTCTGGGAGGGCCATCCGAAGCAAGCTATGTTAGACAGAGAAGCGAAAGAGAAAATCGTCGGCGATTACCGCACGCACGAGGGCGACACAGGGTCGCCGCAGGTGCAGGTCGCGCTCTTGACCGAGCGCATCAATCAACTCACCGAGCATTTCAAGACGCACAAGAAGGACAACCATTCGCGGCGCGGCTTGCTCAAGATGGTCTCACAGCGCAGGAGTCTGCTCGATTACCTCAAACGGAGAGAGATCGAGCAGTACCACGAGCTGATCAGCCGCTTAGGGCTACGCCGCTAGGGAGCAGCACTGGCCCTTCTGGTTGTCGATGAACGAACATGTTGGGGGACAATGTGTCCCCTGCGGATCAAACGCCCGCGTCCTTGCAATAGAGACGGGTAGCAGTGCCGAACGTGACGGCGGAGACTGCGGCCTCGTTAGGACGCGCGTGCCTGTGACAAACCTTAGAGCGACCGAGAGCGGGGGGGGAATGACCGTTACGGAGTCGTGGGCGCGGTTTGGTGGTGGGCCGCCTTTGTGCAACCGGTGGGGCGGTGGGGGGGGTTGACGGGGCGGCCCCCCCGCGCGGGCC
>JANMAD010000205.1:0-20938 GCA_031359515.1 Acidobacteriota bacterium
CGGTTCGCAGCAGCAGCAACAGCCGACGACCGCGCAGCCCACTGCGCAACCGACGACGACCACGCCGCCCCCGACGGCCCGGCCCGAAGGGACGAGCGGCGAGCGGCCGCAAGGAGGCAACTAAACATGTTCAAAGAGACACTTGAGCGTTTGCTTGATCGCACTGAAGGCGCGCTGGGCGCGCTCATCATGGGCACGGATGGCATCGCGGTCGAGAAGGTGCTGCTAGTTGAGGCGCACGATAAGAACCTCGACGTGGCGGCGGCCGAGTTCACCTCCCTGCTGCGCAGCGCACAACGCGTCGGGGCTGACACAGGCATCGGTCAAGTGCGCGAACTGATCATCGGCTTCGACGACATGAAGGTGCTGATCCGCTCCTTCACCCGCGACTACTTCGCCGTGCTCGCGCTCAGAGAGGACGGCAACCTCGGCCGCGGTCGCTTCGAGCTACGCAAAGTCGAACTCGATCTCGCACGCGAGTTCGCGCTCTAAGAACAAGTTCAAGGTTTGCGCTATAAAGCTCAAGGGCAGACTTCGCTGGCTACACGTTAGCTGCCAGCGAAGTTTGCCCTTGAGCTTTTTAACTTTAGCAATTACGCAGTTGAACGAAACTGCGGAAGCCCGCACGCAGTAATGGCGCAAATACAGGGCGCACCTATACACTTACTTCGCGCTTATTTCCGCAACTGCGTAACTCCTAAATTATTAGAAAATAACTTTTACGCCGAGTTGAAATTGGCGGCTGTCTTGTGAGGTGGATTGATTACGCGCACGGAAATCGGGGAGTCCGCCGGTAAGTTCGCCGGTTGTTGGATTCGTCGTTACCGTGACGTTTGTGAATTGGACGATGCTGTTGATGTTGAAAAGATTTTGGAATTCGCCGAAGACTTCCAGTTTGTAACGCTCGGTAAAATTGAAAAAACGCGAGTAGCGCAAATCAGCATTGAGTTGATGCGGAGTTTTTCCCGCATTGCGTTTGATGCCGACAGGTCTATCGGAGGTCTGAATGCCGTCGCGGTTGAGGTCAAGACCGGAAATGATGTTGAATGTTTCGCCGCTGTTGGCGGTGGCGATGATGCCGAATTGGTTATTGTTGAAAAGATAGCGCAGCGTTTTGGTTTTGAAATTAAACTGCGGGCGGGCAACCAGACTCAGCACGAAAGTATGCCGTTGATCGGCGAACGAATTGCCTTTGTCCAAATGCCGATTGGTCGGGTCGGACAAAACCAAGCTCGGAAATCCGGTCGCCAGATTTTGTTCGGGCGCGTCGTCGGTCGCCTTTGAAAGCGTGTAATTCGCGCTGAATTGCAGCCCGCGCGAAAATCTCTTGGTCAACTGCAAGGTCAAAGCGTCGTAGTTTGAATTTCCGACGGATTCGACCATCTGAATAATGTTGAATCGCGGGTCAAGACGAGTTGCCGGGCTGATTGTCGGGCTGAAAACACCTCTGCCGTCCGCTAGAAAGCCAACCGGATTTATCGGATTGATGTTGCGATAAACCGGAATGTGTCGTCCGCTTGAGTGAATGTAGCCAACGGCGAACGAGAGGTTTTCTGCAATCGCCTGTTCGAGTTGGATGTTTGAGTGAAGCGCATACATCGTTTCAAAGTCGGGCGCAACCGTGTCAATGTTTTGCGGCGGGAGCACCGAACCGGCAGGCAAAGAGCCTGAGAAAGTGTTTGGAAACGCAGGCGCATTCGGGCTTGGCGGAGTAGTTCCGTTGTTATTGCCTCTAAAACTGAAATTGAAAAATCTCGGATTCCCGTTGTTTTGCAATGCCCGCTGATACATCGCCAGCAGCGGTTGGTCGTAGTAAATTCCCGCACCGGCGCGGAGAATTGTCGGGCGGCTGCCTTCGCGCAAGGCATAAACCACACCGACGCGCGGCGCGAAATTGTTTTTGTCCATCTTGAATCTTTGCGACGCGGGAAACGGCGAAGAAGCATCTGCCTTGGGAATTTGGTAAAGGTCGTAACGCACACCGAAGTTAAATTTTAAACGGCGCGTCAGTTTCCAATCGTCCTGCGCGAAGAAATTCCAGAAAGTCGCCGTGTATTTAATTTCCGGGTCGCCGAAGGTTTCGACGTAGTTATTATAACTGCGCGGATTTGTGCCGTTGCGGGCGGCGATGTAAGCGGCAATTGTTTGAAATGTGTATTGGCTGAAAAGCGGCGAGCGCACAGTGGCGTTATAAAAATTGAAGCCGCCGCCGAATTTGACGACGTGAGTTCCGACGTTGCGCGTCAGATTATCTTGAAACTGCGTTATTCTGAACGGCGGGAAATTCGTGGCGTCGGTTGGAGAGCCGAAGTTTGCTACGCCGGTAATCACGACTGAAGGTCCCGTGCCGGAAAATTCGTTTGGTAGTTGGCTCACACTTCGTTGGGCATATTGAAAGCGAAATTCATTTAACACCTGCGGCGTATATGAAACAAGCTGCACTGCCAGCCCATAGCCATTGACGACTGCATCAAGAGTTCGCTCCAAAGTGTTGAGTCCGCCCGTAATAAAATTATCGGAACTCGGGTTGAAAAGATTAAGCCGCACGGCAAGGCGGTTTTGGGGGTTTATTTGCAAATCAGTCCGAAAAATATAAATCGGTCCGCGTTCCAAAAAGGGAATGGCGGGCGGAAAAATCGAAGGCGAAAGTCCGGCGGCAATCAGTTGCGCCTTGTCCGTTTCGCTGATTCTCAAAAGCCGCACGGCCACCGCTTTATCGTCGCGCTGGCCGTTTTCGTAACCGAAATAAAAATGCCAACGGTCTTTGATAATCGGACCGCCGATTGTCGCCGTAAAATTATCGGTTTTATTATCCGGCAAATCAGCCGCCGGAAAAAAGAACGGGCGCGAATAAAACGACGGACGGCGCAAACGATAACTGACCGCACCGCTGATTTTATTTGTTCCCGACGGCGTAACGGTATTCACAATAATTCCCGGCGTGTTGCCGAACTCCGCCGCAAAACCGTTGGTCAGCAATTGAATCTCGCTGACGGAGGTTTCGGAAATGAACATAAAACGAGTTGGGCTGCGGTCGGGCTGCGTGTTGGTATTGCCGTCGAGCAGGTAATTAATCCGCCGCAGATAGCCGTTGACAGCGATACTGGGATTATTAAATCCGCGGCTCGGACGACCTGTTACATTGGCTTGCAAAAGCGCGAAATTGGAAGGATTGCGCGAAATCAGCGGAAGATTCTGCACTTCGCGGTTATTCATCACGCGCCCCAAATCGGTTTTGCCCGCGTCGGCAACGGAGGTATCCGAGGAAACGGTAACGACTTCCTGAACTTCTCCCGCTGGCAAAGACAAATCAACCGTGGCAATTTGTCCGGTTGCCAGCGTAATTCCTTCGCGGACGAGTTTCTTAAAATTAACGGCTTCGGCAGTGATGCGGTAAGTTCCGAGCGGCAGCAGCGGAAAGTGGTATACGCCGCTTTCATCAGTTGTCACGATTCTGGTCGCGCCGGTTTCGATGTTCGTAACCGTGATGACGGCATTCGGCACAGCCGCGTTAGTTTGGTCTAAAACCGTGCCTTCGATTTGCCCGTTCAATGCTTGCGATTGGGCAAAAGCAGACGGCATTGATGCGGCTAATAATAAGCCGACAATGATAGTGCAGACTAAAAGATGTAAAGCCGGTTCTTTCATTATTCAGTTTTTTGTCGCCAACGGCGACCAACAATATAGCCTAGGGTGAGCCGCAGGCGTCACCCTGCGAATTTGGTAAAAAGATGTTTCGACGCTGAAAGCGTCGAATAAATTACGGTCGCATGTTCTTCGGCGACGGATGCAATGATGACAACCGAGGTAGGGTTTCGTTCGCGTTCGCGCACTGCACCCTACGCTATATTGTCAGTCGCCTTTGGCGACAAAAACGATTTCCCAAACATACTTCCTAACCTCACTTCAACCCGACGCGCCTGACTAATTCATCGAAGCGCGGGTCGTCGCGCAGAATATCGAAAGACGGCTCGACATTAAGCATCACCATCTGACCTTGACGGTTCTCGATGGCTTTGTTCAGGTATTCAAACGCTTGTTCCTTTACGCTCAGTTTGGCGCACTGTCTTGCCATTGCATAAAGATTGGCTGATGGCTTCTGTTCGTCTAACTTTTGCAGCTCACAATTTTTCTGCCTGACTCCGCGCCAGCCCGCAGTTGTGTAAGCGTGTTGAAAAAGTTCGAGGCGTTCGGGATTTTTCTGTTTTTGAAATTTCATAAACCACTCATAAGCCCCGGCGTCGTCGCCCTTCATTTCACACACTAACCAAAGCCAGCCGTAAGCCGTTCCATGATGCTCGTCCACTTCAATAATTCGTTTGAATTGAAGAATCGCTTCGTCGTAGCGGCGGGCGAGATACAAAATTACTCCGCGCCGTAGCTGAATCACAGGTGAACCCGGGTTAATCTCCAGCGCCATTTTCGATTCCGCAATCGCTTCGTCAAAACGTCCGCGGGCGGCTAAATAAAACCCATATTGCTCGTGCGCCGATTCGGAATTCGGTTCGAGTTCGACGGCGCGGAGGAAGTCTTTTTCCGCTCCGGCGAAATCCCATTCAGCGGTAAATTTTAGTTCTCCTAAAACCTCGTAGCCTTCCGCCAAATTATTGTCCAGTTCCAACGCTTTGTTGACGGCTGCCCGCGCCTTCTCATACTCTTCGCGGGGCAAGCCGCCGCCGAGATTGCCCGACATAATATAGGCGTGAGCCATTCCCGAATATGCCCGTGCGAAATTTGGGTCGAGTTGGACGGCTTGCTCAAAGTATTCATCTGCTTTTCGGGCAGCCGCCGCAGTTCGGTTGTAGTTCAAATTTCTACCTTGCAGATAGAGCCGATACGCTTCTTCATTGGTCGTCCCGCGCTTTGCTGACGGACTGCTCGACGTGGTAGCGAACAGTGCCAGCAACTTGTTTCCGACCTCGCCCGCGATTGCATCCTGCATCGCAAAGACATTCGCCGCGTCTTTTTCGCTTTTATAAGTTTCTTCAACCTGCCCGCTTGCCACATTAAAAAGCTGCGCGGTGATGCGGATTTTCCCGCCCGCCAATTGATAATTCGAGGCGAGAACGTAATCAACCTGCTGTTCATTTCCCGCCGCAAGCGGGTCTTGCGTGATGTCGGCATATTTGCGCGTCGCGCTCAAAGGTCGGACGACAAATCCTTTTATCGAACTAAGCTTATAAATCAAGGAATCGGCAATCCCGACTTCGTAAAGCTCGTCGCGGTTCGCCGTGTTGATCGGTTTGAGCGGCAAGACGGCGATTGATTTTTTGTTGCCGATGCCCGAAGCCGATTTATTTGCCAACAGAAAATAATAGCCGAGCGCGATTGCGCCGACGAGCAAGGCAACCAGCGCAACTGCGGCAAACGGTTTGTGCCGTTTGAGTTGCTGCGAAAAACTGTTTTGCGTGGCGGCGGTCTGCGCCTGCGCGTCGCCCGTTGTCGCGTGCAAAATGGTGGTCGCGTTTGCTCTAACCGGCTGCTGCGACCGTTCTAACTTTTCTTCCAGCGTCAAATTTTCCCGCACATCTCGTAAATCCGTCAGCGCGTCCTTCATCGTTTGATAACGCTCGTCCGCGTTTTTACGCAGCATCTTCAAAACGATTCGTTGGAGTTCGTCCGGCACGCCTGCGGCAAAGCGCGCCAGCGGCTGCGGCTGGGCATTGAGCAGATTGGCAAACGTTTCCGACACCGAATCCCCCGCAAACGGCGTTCTGCCCGCAAGCAGTTCATACAGCAACACCCCGAAACTAAAAATGTCCGTCCGCTCGTCAACCCGTTCGCCTTTCGCTTGTTCCGGCGACATATAATTGACCGTGCCTAGAATTAAACCTTTCGCCGTTTGATTTTGTTTGACGGTTGCTGCTTCAAGCCCAATAACTTTTTGCTCGACGAGTTTCGCCAGACCGAAATCCAAAATTTTCACATAACCGTCGGGGCGTATGATGATGTTTTCCGGTTTGATGTCGCGGTGTATCAGATGCGCTTGGTGCGCGGCTGACAGCGCGTTAGCAATCTGGACGGCGATGTCCAGAACGGCCGACAATTTCAGCGGCGAGTCGCTGACAATTTCGCGCAAAGTCTTGCCTTCGATATATTCGCTGACGATGTAATGCGCGGCATCCGATTCGCCGATCTCGTGGATCACCAAAATATTCGGATGATTGAGCGCGGAAGCGGCTTGGGCTTCCCGGATAAATCTTTGCAGGTTTGATTCGTGCCCGCTGAAATTTTCGTTGAGAATTTTGATGGCGACTTGCCTGTCGAGTTTTATGTCTTTAGCGAGATACACTTCGCCCATCCCGCCCGCGCCCAGCAAGGACGTAATGGTGTAATGTCCAATCTTCTGTCCGGCCTGCAACCGGGTCTGCTCACTAGCTAATAATTCAGCCGCCAAATCCCCGGCAGGTCGCTCGATAAAGCTCTTCGTCTGCTCGTGCGCGGCGAGGAGCGATACAACTTCCGCGCGCAGGGCTTCGTCACCGACGCACGCCGCAGCGAGGAACGCGGCGCGCTGGTCGCGCTCGTGCTCCAAGGCGAAGTGAAACAGGTCTTTGATCTGTTGCCAGCGTTCCGGTGTCATAAAAGTAGTGACGAGTGCCGGGCAAGGTGCGACGGATGATAGATGGTGTGACCGCACGGGACAAGAGTGGGAGCGGTTTTAATCGTTACCCGCCATTTCTCTTCGTAGCCATGCTTTAGCGAGTGTCCAGTCGCGCATGACCGTGCCGGGCGAAACGGCGAGCACTGCGGCGGTCTCCTCAATGCTCAGTCCGCCGAAGAAACGCAACTCGACGATCTGACCTTGGCGGGGATCGATCTCAGTCAGACTTTTCAGCGCGTCGTCGAGGGCCACCACATCGGCGGCGCGCTCCGCAGAGACGATCAGCGCTTCATCCAGCGGCACTTGGCGCGCGTCGCCGCCGCGTTTGGCGTAGCCTCGCTTGCGGGCGTAGTCAACCAGGACCTGCCGCATTAAGCGCGCGGCGATGCCGAAGAAGTGGGCGCGGTTCTGCCAGTGAATGTCCTTCTGATCTACGAGCCGCAGGTAGGCTTCGTTGACCAGCGCCGAGGTTTGCAGTGTGTGACCGGGGCGTTCCCGGCTCATGCACCGGTGCGCCAACCGGCGCAGTTCCTCATAGACCAAGGGCGTTAGCTCATCAAGCGCGGCCTGATCGCCGTCGCCCCAAGCGACGAGCAGTTGGGTCACTTGTTGTGGCGAGGGGTCCATTCGTGTCACCCCGTTCGTGCATGAGACTCATCGTAGGCGGCGCGAATTATAACCCCTTTAGGAAATCGCTGCTACGCAAATCCCGCGCAGTGAAAAGAAATTCTCGCTTCCGGTTAGAGGTTTCCCGTTCACTTCTCGCATTAGTAGCTGGAGCGGCAAGCATTTTTGCCGCATGCCCCAGACAATAGAGGAGATTCCCATGAGAAAACCGGATGTCGCCCGCCGGTGCTTCGTGCTAACCCTCACGATGGTCGGCTTACTGAGTTGGAACACACTGCCGCCGCAGCTTGCGGGCCGGGCAGTAGCGGCCGCCACTCGGACAGATCTCACACGGCTGGCTGACCAGCCAGTTTCAAGAGCCATGACCAACGGCAAGATTGCCTTCACCAGCGACCGCGACGGCAATCAGGAAATTTATCTGATGAACGCGGACGGCAGCAATCAAGTCCGCCTGACGAACAATCCCGGCACGGATAGTTTTCCCGCCTTCTCGCCCGACGGAAGAAGAATTGCCTTTGTCAGCCAAAACGCTTCCGGCGCTTTCGCTGTCAAACTAATGAACGCCGACGGGACAAACCAAATCGGGCTGACCCCGATTGACTTTTTCAACAGCCCTTACCCTTGGCACGCAAATTCGTCTTTGAGTTGGTCGCCCGACGGCGGGAAAATTGCCTTTGACGATAACGGCGAGATTTTCACCGTCAATGTTGACGGCAGCAATCGGACAAATCTCACCAACCATCCGGCTTCGGACATTGAGCCTGCGTGGTCGGCGGACGGCTCTCGGATCCTATTTGTCAGTTCCCGCGTTTTCTATCTGACCCTGCACACGATGAATGCCGACGGCAGCGACGTGCGGGCGTTGCCCAGCGCGGGCGAGCTTTGGGATATGTCGCCGGATTGGTCGCCAACGGGCAATAAAATTGCTTTCGTCGTTCATTCGGACGTTTCTCTCCCAATTCTTTACACAGCCAATGCCGACGGAACAAATCGTCAAATCTTCGATGGCTGCGGAGACGGACTCTGCTCCACCCACAGAAATAAACCGAAATGGTCGCCGGACGGGACGAAGATTGTGTTTCATATTTGGGAATACTTCAGCAACGACGCTGAAATATACGTTAAAAATGTGGACGGCGGCGGATTCGCGCAATTAACTAACACAAACGGCAGGAATTATCACCCATCGTGGCAGCCGCTCTCGCTGACTTCACCGGCATGCGCCAATCCCATCGAATGCGCGGAGTTCTTCGTCCGCCAGCACTATCGGGACTTTCTCAACCGTGAACCAGAACAGAGCGGACTTGACGACTGGCTGCGCGTGCTGCACAACTGCCCAAGCGGCGACGCCGAGTGTTTACATCAAGCGCGCCTGACCACTTCAGCCTCGTTCTTCGGCTCGCCCGAATTCCAACTGAAAGGCTACTTCGTTTTCCGCTTCTACCGCGCGGCCTTCGACCGCTTGCCGGCTTACGACGAGATCATTCCAGACATGCAAAGCGTGTCGGGGCAGACGCCCGCCGAGGTCTATGCCGCGAAGACCGCGTTCACCAACGCCTTCACCCAGCGGCCGGGGTTCGTCAATGACTTCGGCACGTTGACGAACGCCGCCTACGTGACAGCGCTGCTCAGCCGCTACCAACTGGCGAGCATCACCACACCTGACCCCGCCGCGCCAGACGGCGCGGCGAAAGTGACGCTCACGCCAGCCGACTTGGTGGCGCGCTTAGACAGCAACAGCCTGAGCAGGGCGCAGGTGCTGCGCGCCATCGCCGACTCGGACGAGGTCTTTCAGTTGGAATTCAATCGCGCCTTCGTCGCTATGCAGTACTACGGGTACTTGAGAAGGACGCCGGAAGTTACGGGTTACAACGCGTGGCTCAACTACCTGAACGCGCACCCGACCGATGCCCGCGAGATGGTGCGCGGCTTTGTGGACTCCGTCGAGTACAGAGCGCGGTTCGGGCAACCGTGACGTGTCCACATTTCTAGTCCCGGCCGACCGGCTCGGACACGTTCGCTTTCACGTGGCAGGGCGAGCCGAGGGAGCGAGCCAGACTTTCACCGTGGAGCCGTGGCTCGGACATGATGGGCAAGAGGGGCCGCAGAGCCTCAACTTCGAGTGCGGCGGCTATCGCTTCAACGGGTGCGGCGATAGAGAACACGCCCAACTAAAGCACCCATTCAAACATAGGAGAAAAATTATGAACTTCAAAATCAGAATCTTGGCGACATTTGCATTAGTCGTGTTGACCATCGGTTTGTTTTCGTCATCGCGATCAGTCTCGGCGGCCAGTAATTGCCAAAAGGCGAAAGGAAATTTAAGCGTTGTCAATAACGGCAACGGCACGACCAGCGGAACAATTACGCAAGGCGGAAAACTCAACGGCACAACCCAAGCAGTTTTCACCAGTGCCTTTACTCCGACACCCGACCCGAACACCTTTTCCTTCACTGATGACTTAAGCACTACGACCAACAAGGGCGTCTTAAGAACGCACAACGTCGGTGTCTTCGACACGGCGACGGGATTGTTCAGTGCCATCAACCGGATTGACCCGAACGCCAGCACGGGGGATTTCGCCGGGGCGACGGGTGTGCTTTACATCAACGGTAAGACGACTGACGGCGGAGCGACCTTCCAAGCGGAAATCACGGGTGAAATCTGCTTTGCAAACTAAAGCTGGTTTTTGCCAAAAGGCTGATTACCGAAATTAGTGTTTTGGCGCGTCTGACATTTGCAACGGAAACCGGTGAAAGCCAACGCACCGTCGAACAAATCATTGGACGTGAGGGCGAAACAGCTACTTTGTTATACACGTTGCGCGGTAAATTCCACGTTGCGTGTATTCGGTTTCGCCCCACGTCAATTCCGCCGTTCGATGTAAGAAAAATGAAGCCGAAAAAGAGGTGAAAAATTATGAGAACTAAAATTTATGGCAAAATCTCGGTTTCCGTTTTGACGTTGCTCGCGCTAATTCTTTTCGGCGCGACGGCAACTTTCGCGCAAACGCCGCCGCTTCGCGCCAACGGCAAAATTGCCTTCGCCAGCAATCGCGACGGCAATTACGAGATTTATCTGATGAACAGCGACGGAACGGGACAAGTCCGGCTGACGAACAATCCCGGGTTTGACGGCTCTCCGTCTTTCTCGCCCGACGGAAGGCGAATTGCCTTTGTGAGCGAAAACGCTGACGGCTACGGTATCAAAGTGATGAACGCCGACGGCAGCAATCAAATTAGTCTGACAAACAACTTCGCCGGGGATACTGACCCACAATGGTCTCCCGACGGCACTAAGATTGTCTTCACGCGACTTACACATACGACATCGCCTTCCGAAATCTTTGTGATGAATGCCGACGGCGGCAATCTTACAAGGCTGACGACAATCAGCCCCGCATTTGACAGTTATCCGTCGTGGTCGCCCGATGGCAGCAAAATTGTATTTGTGTGCGACGATTTTCATATCTGTGTGATGAATGATGACGGCAGCAATCGGGTGACTCTCACCAGCTTTTATTATGCCGAACCTCGCTGGTCGCCCGACGGCGAAATCGCCTATTCGTCTCTGAACTGCATTTTTGACATCTGCGATGACCCGAAAGAAATCTATGTGATGAACGCTGACGGCAGCGGGCAGCAGAATTTGACGCAAAGCCCAAATGTGAATGAAAGATCGCCGGCTTGGTCGCCGGACGGCAGTAAGCTGGTGTTTTCTGTGTGGCACGGCTCAAATAACGACGATGGCACTGCCGATATATTCACAATGAACCGGGACGGCTCTGGGAGGACGCAATTGACCAATGCTCCCGGCGATTCATATAACCGCAGCCCGTCATGGCAGCCGCTTGTGCCGTCGGCTTGCCCCAACCCGATTGACTGCCTCGAATTCTTCGTCCGCCAGCACTATCTGGACTTCCTCGCCCGTGAACCAGAACAGAGCGGACTTGACGACTGGCTGCGCGTGCTGCACAACTGCCCGAGCGGCGACGCCGAGTGCCTGCATCAAGCGCGCCTGACCACCTCGGCCGCCTTCTTCGGCTCGCCCGAGTTCCAACTGAAAGGCTACTTCGTCTTCCGCTTCTACAAGGTGGCCTTCGACCGCTTGCCCACGTATGGCGAGATCGCGGCCGACATGCAAAGCGTGTCGGGGCAAACGCCGGCCGAGGTCTATGCCCACAAGGCGACCTTTACCGATACCTTCGTCCAAAGGACTGAGTTCGCCGCGCGCTTCGGCGCGTTGTCGAACGCCGCCTACGTGACAGCGCTGCTCAGCCGCTACCAACTGCCTAGCGTCACTACGCCCGATCCGTTCAACCCGGACGGCGCACTAAAAGTGACGCTTACGCCAGCCGAATTGGTGGCGCGCTTAGACAACAATAGCCTCACCCGGGCCCAGGTGTTGCGCGCCGTCGCCGACTCGGACGAGGTCTTGCAACGCGAATTCAACCGGGCCTTCGTCGCCATGCAGTACTACGGCTATCTGCGGCGCACGCCGGAGGCGGCGGGCTACAACGCATGGCTCAACTACCTGAACGTACACCCCACCGACGCCCGCGAGATGGTGCGTGGCTTCGTGGATTCTATTGAATATCGGATGAGATTCGGCCAGCCCTAGCTCTAAGGGATTTTCACATACGGCATGCCGCGTAGGATGACGCGTTGGCGGCGGATGACGCGACGTGGGTTGACCTTTGGGTTGAAGGTGGTGCGCGGGTTCGGGATCATCGCGGAGAGATAGGCGGCCTCTTGCGGCGTGAGGCTGGCGGCCGACTTGTTGAAGTAGGTGCGCGCCGCCGCTTCCGCGCCGTAGATGCCATCGCCCCATTCGATCACGTTGAGATAGAGTTCGAGTATGCGCCGCTTCGAGAGTTTCTGTTCGAGATAGTAAGTGATGGCGGCCTCCCGGGCCTTGCGCAGGACTGATCGTTCGGTCGTGAGATAAAGGTTCTTCGCCAACTGTTGCGAGATGGTTGAAGCGCCGCGCTTGAAGCTCGGCATTTGCGGAATCCAACTCGACTGATCTTCATCGCCTTCTTTCTTCGCTTCCTCGGCGGCGGTGCGTTGCGCCTGTTCCCAGGCTTTCTGAATCGCGTCGTAGTCGAAGCCATGGTGCGTCATGAAATTTGTGTCTTCACCGGCGACGACGGCGCGTTGCAAGTTTGGCGAGATGCGCTCTAAGGGCATCCAGATTTGCGCACGCTTCGGCTGTTCGCCGTGCGCCCGCGCCTCCGCCGCGCGCTGCTCGATGACCGCCGTTGTCTCCGGGTTGCTGTCGCGCATCTTCGCCACGTTCGGGAACGTGGCCAGTTCATAGACGAGCCAGAGAACGAGGAGCGCCAGCACGCTGAGCGTGCCGTACTTGATGGTTTTCCAGATGAGCTTCAACACGGCAATATACTTATCACAGATCGCGTGTGGGTTCAGCGTTCGACCGGCGCAACTTAATCCGCCGCGCCCGCCTGTACATTCGTCTCCGCCGCGAACATGCGCCGCACCGCGCGGATGGTGTTGCAGTGAATCTCGACCGTGTCGTTAATGTCGGCCGCGTAGCCGCCGGACATGACGGTCGTCACCGGCACGCCGCGCTCGCGACAAGCACGCAGCACCAATTCATCGCGCGCCAGCAAGCCTGTCATCGTCAACGCAAGGCGGCCGAGTTTGTCATGGACGTAAGGGTCTGCGCCGCCGAGGTAGAAGACTATGTCGGGGCGGTGCGCGAAGACCTGCGGCAAATGCGCGGTGAGCGCATGGAGATAATCAGCATCGCTCGTGCCGTCGGGCAGTTCTACATCGAGTGTCGAATGTGCTTTGAAGAGCGGATAGTTCTTCGCGCCGTGCATCGAAAAAGTGAAGACATCGGGATCGTCCGCGAAGATCGTGGCCGTGCCATTGCCTTGATGGACATCGCAATCAACGACAGCCGCCCGCGTGATCAGTCTGTCGCGGCGTAGCGCGCGAATCGCAATCGCTACATCGTTAAGCACACAGAAACCTTCGCCATGATCGGGAAAGGCATGGTGCGTGCCGCCCGCGAGGTTCGAGCCGACTCCGTACGCGAGCGCCCACCGCGCCGCGCCCATCGTGCCGCCCGCAGCGAGAAAAGAACGACGCACAAGCGCCTTCGACCACGGCAGCCCCAGCCGGCGCAATTCGCGCGACGTCAACGCGCCCGCGCGCAAGCGTGACACATAATCCTCCGTATGCACGAGCAACACGTCAGCCAACGGCGCAGGCTGCGGCTCGCACAAATCCACCGCCCGCAACGTGCCCTCGCGCAGCAAACGGTCGCGCACTAACTCGAACTTGCGGATCGGAAAGACGTGCCCCGCGCCGATGTCCGCGTAATAACGTGAAGTGTAGAAGACGCGTATGGAATAGCTATGAGCAATTGGCATGAGAGCTACAGTTGCGCACATAGACATCAATGATTGGTCTTGCTCCATTCAAAGCCTGGCGAGGCCGCGACGGTCTGCTGGACTTGATAGTTCTTTACCGCATAGCGCAGGTCAACCCGCTGATTAGACGTGTAGCCGATTACAGTGAAGACGAAGAGTCCGCGCACTTCACGCTTGTTCAGCATCACGATGTAAGTGTGATTTAGTTGCACCGGCACGCGATTGACGAACTTGGTTTCCTGCGCAAAGGGCGGCTTGGCTGGGCCGAATGCGCTGTAAGCATCCTGCGCAGAAATATTCTCTAAAGAAAGTCCCGTGCCCAGATCGGCGATTAAGGCCACATCGTCGCCGGCGGTCGCCGCTTCAAAACTGTCGTCACTATGACACGCGCCGTTAAAGAGTAGATCGGGACTGTTTCGCTGCTTTGAATAAGCAGAGAGGAAAAGCGCTGTGCTTTGGTAGCCCTGCTTAAACTCATCGGCAGTGCGACAGCTATATGACGGTGCGAGCGTCGCGGTCTTGATAGCGTGGAGTTCCGGCAATTTGTACATATCTTGCCCCTGCGCGGCGGCGGTGGCGAGCAGTATTAGCGCTAACATGTTGAGCAGTGGTCTTGCGATTCTCATAATGCCTCCATTTTAGGGTTCCACCTGTGCGGACTTCCTGCACGTGAGATGCTGTAACCACGCTCAGCGTTCGCGCTGGCGCGGGTCTAGGTACTCGCGCAGCCCGTCCCCGATGAAGTTGAAAGCGAGTACGGTCAGCGCGATGGCGATGCCGGGGATGATGAGCGCGTGCGGCGCGGTGGAGAGCGTCGAGAGATCGCGTCCCTCTTCCAGCATCACGCCCCAGGAGGGCGCGGGCGGGGGCACGCCGAGACCGAGAAAAGAGAGCGTCGCCTCCGCCAACACTGCGCCCGCCATGCCGAGGCTCGCCTGGACGATGAGCGGTTGGATCGCGTTCGGCAGGATGTGGCGAAAGAGTATGCGCAGGTCGCTTGCGCCGAGCGCCCGCGCCGCTTGCACGAAGTCGTACTCGCGCACCTTCAACACCTGCCCGCGCATCACCCGCGCGTAACCCACCCAGCCGATCACACACAACGCGAAGATCAGTTTGTTCAGCCCCGAGCCTAAGAAGGCCACCATCGCAATTGCCAGCAGCAGTCCGGGGAACGCCAGAAAAACATTGAACAGATAACCGGAGATAACGCGATCAATCCAGCCGCCGTAGTAACCGGCCAACGCGCCGATGATGATGCCAATGAAAGACGAGACGGCGACGACGACGAGACCGACGCGCAGAGAGATGCGTGCGCCGAAGACGACGCGCGAAAAGATGTCGCGCCCAGTCGCGTCCGTGCCGAACCAATGCTCCGCCGAAGGCGGCATAAAGCGATGCAACAGATCGGTCGCGCCCACATCTTGCGGCGCGATGAAGGGTGCGCCCAACGCCACGACGACCAGCAGCGCAACCACGATTAGCCCGAAGATGGCGAGACGATTCATAGGTGCAGTGACGAGTGACAAGTGACGAGTTAAGACAAAGTTAGTTCTTGCCACTCGACACTCGTCACTGTAGCCGAATTCTCGGATCGAGCCGGCGATAAAGCATGTCCGTCAGCGAGTTGGCCAGTATGTAGGTGATGCTGATGACGAGGACGCAGCCTTGCACGAGGCGATAGTCGCGTTTGCTGATGCCATCGTCTATGAGCAGCAGTCCGAGTCCGGGCCAGTTAAAAATCTTCTCGGTGACAATCGCGCCAGCGAGCAGCACGCCGAGTTGCAAGCCGAGAATCGTGACAACTGGAATGAGTCCGTTCTTCAGCACGTGCTTGTACACGACTGTGCGCTCAGCCAGTCCTTTCGCGCGGGCAGTGCGGACATAATCCTCGTTCATCTCTTCGATCACCGACGAGCGCACCATGCGCGTCAGGATGGCCGAGAGTGCCGCGCCCAACGTCGCCGCCGGCAGAATGATGTCGCTGCCGTAACCACCGGCCGAAGGCGCAAGCCAGTTCAGCCACACCGCGAAGACGAAGATGAGCAACGGCCCTAAGACGAAACCCGGCAGACTGATGCCGACGAGCGCGACGACCGAGAGCAGATTGTCGAGCCACGTGCCGCGCCGCGTACCGGCAATGACGCCGAGCGGGACGGCGATGGCGACCGCGACCAACAGCGCCGCGACGGTCAACTCAATCGTGGCCGGATAGCGTTGCAGGATCAACTCAAGCACAGGGCGATCCGTGCGAAACGATGTGCCGAGATCGCCGTGCAGTAAATCGCGCCAGTAGTCCAGGTAGCGATTGTCCGCGCCATGCCAGCGCAATTGGCGCGGGCCCTGCGCGTCGCGTGCGTAGGTAACGAAGAAGGCGGGACGGTTCAGCCCATGCTTTTCCCGAAACTGCTCGATCTGTTCGGGCGTCGCCTGTTCACCCAAAGTCGCCACCGCCGGATCGCCCGGCACAAGCTCAATCAACAATGTGACCAGCGACACCACCGTCCACACGACGAGCAAGAGAAGTGCGACGCGGCGCGCGACATCGAATAGCTTGTGCTTCATCGGCAAAGATGCGGCAGCGTTATGGAATAGGTTGCGATTACGAAAAGGATAATAGCACTGTGAAACTGGAGAGCGTGAAGCGGAAATTGGCGCTAGCGAAGCGAAGGCAGTAAGTTGACCCATTATGCGGCGCGCAAAAATAAACGTAGCCCGATGAAACTTGTGCTCTACGTCGCACGACGGCCCCGACAACCATCATGTGACGAGTTGAACACGAAGCCCATCGGGCTACGTTGTGTGATCGCGCTCCACGAGGGGCAGCGCAATCAAGCTCGTCGTCACACGGGGTGTACGCCCGTGTGCAGCGCCGCGATCCCGCCGGTTAAATTCTGATATGCAACTTGCGCGAACCCTACTTCGCGCATCAACGCTGCCAAGCGCACTTGATCCGGAAAGCGCGAGACCGAATCAGGCAGATACTCATACGCGCCGCGCGACCCGCTCACCAACCCGCCGATGCGCGGCAGCACGCGCCTGAAGTAAAACCCGAATAACGCGCGGAAGCCGGGCACAACCGGGCGCGAGAACTCAAGCACCGCGAGCGTGCCGCCGGGCTTGAGCACACGCCCAAGCTCGCGTAAACCAGCCGCCACATCCGCCAGATTTCGCAACCCGAACGCGATGGTCACAACGTCGAACGATGCGGCCGCAAAAGGCAAGTGCAGCGCGTCGCCTTCGATGAACGGCAGCGTGCGCGCTTGTCCGTGCGCCTTACGCGCGGCCAACTCAAGCATCGGCCGGCAGAAGTCGAGACCGATGACCTGTGTCTCACCAGCCTTTGCGAGCGTGAGTGCGAGGTCACCCGTGCCACACGCTACATCGAGTGTGCGTGTGCCCGCGCCGAGCGCAGGGCGGAGACGTGCCGCTACGATCTGCCGCCAACGCTGGTCAGTGTTGCCCGATAATAAGTGATTTAAAAGATCATAACGCGTAGCGATGCCCGCGAACATCGCGCGCACACGGCGGGCGTGCTCCAACTGCTGTTCGTTGTCCGGATAAAGTTTTGTCATCGACACATTAGCGGAGAATGCGTGCCTGTGGGTTGTCGCCGCTTTGCGTTTTGCTTGTGAATTGATTACGGGCGACGGGGCAGGGCGGGCGGCGCAGACGCGCCGAACACTTCAGTGCCGTTGCTCGTGCGTGCTAACTCATGTTGCAACTCTGCGCCGGGGCCGACAACGACGCTCGCCACTGCCATGTCGCGCAGTAGTCGCGCGGCCACGCGCTGCACACCAGCCGGTGTCAATTCGTCGAGCCTGCGCTGTTCATCTGCGGGTTCGACGTTGTAACTCTCTGCATTGAGCCATTGATCCGCGAGCGCGATGTCCGGCTGTTTGGTTTGCTGCAACGCGGCAGCAGCGGCGCGGCGGGCCAGTTCAAATTCTGCGACCGTCGGCGGCGTAGAGGTGAGCGTGCGCAGTGTGGCGCGAGCGGCTTCGATTGTCTGGGCGGCCACGGTCGACCTTACCTGCGCGCTCATCTGCCAGAGACCGGCGACTCTATGCGCTTCATGCCGCACGGCGATAGTTGGCGTTAGCTTGTTGGCGCTGAGCGCCGCTTGCCAACGTTCGCGTGCGATGGCGGCGAGCACGGCCGCCGCGACGTGATCGCGATCCGTGCGTGCAAATCCGCGTAAGGCAAGCCGTAGCTCTGTTGTGTCCGCGCCCGATTGATCGATGATGAGTGTGCGCGCGTCGGGTGCGGCGGGCTGGCGGAAGGTGGCGGGCACGAGACTGTCGCTCTTGCGCCACGCGCCGAGGAATTGACGGAAGACGCGCAACGCACGGGTCGGCTCGACGCCGCCGATGATAACGAGCCGCGCGTTGTCGGCCGTCAGATAGCGGTCGCGCGCAAACAGCAGATCGGCACGGTCTATCCGCACCAGCGATTCGGGCGTGCCGGCCACGAGGCGACCGTAAGGATGATTGCCGAAGAGGCGCGCGGCGATGGCGCGGTCGGCGCGTTGCGCGGGCGAAACGGTGGCGGCTCGCGCGGCCTTGATGCGCTCGTCGCGCAGGCGCGCTACATCTTCGGCGGCAATGCGTGTGTTGACGACCGCGTTACGTAGCAACTCCGCCAGTCGCTCGAACTCAGTCGCGCGCCCCGATAAGGTCACATCAATGTGATCGTAAGCGGGCGTGACCTCCATTTGCCCGCCGAGCTCTTCGGTGACAAATTCGCGTGTGTTCGCGTCAGGGAAGAGAATGTCGCTGAGGAGCGCCATTAAGCCCTCTTTGCCCGCGAGATCGAAAGCCGCCCCGCTCCCGATCCGTAGCTTGAGTAACACCTGCTGGTCGCCGGGCCGGTACGTGAGCAAAATCGGCAGACCATTAAGCAATTGCTCACGACGCGGTTCGGAGGGGGCGATTTGGGCGGCGAGTGTCTGTGTGAGCATCAGGTTCGTCAGCATGATGAGCGAGATCAATGCTCGCAGGCGGCGGGGCAATGAGTTGTTTAGGCGCATCATTTCAAGGAAAAAGCAATAATCGTATCGGGTCAATGCCGCGAAACAATGTTAAGTTCGGAGGCGGCTGCATCGGTCTGACGGAAAAACGCGTTGGGGAGTTGCCAGAGCAGTTTAGATGTCGTGCTGCGCGAGCGTCAACTAGCCGGGCTAAACGATTAAACTTCTTTCGTTTGCGCGGAAACCCGACCGGCGGCAAGTGCATCTAAGACTTTCGAGCGGTAGGTGTGCCCCGTTCGGGCACAGCGTCAGATGGATCATGTATAATGTGGGCGGGCAGTTTCCCTTCGCATCTTATACCGGATTAGAAGACCGCCGCGAGTTTGCAGCGCAACCAGAGAGAAGTGCCGCCAAGCTTTTCACAGTTAGGAAGAGACGATGAAGAGATGTCCGACCTGCCAAGAAGATTTCGCCGATAAGTTCGGGTTCTGTCCGGTTGACGGCACATCGCTGTCGAACGGTTTCAACGCGGCGGCGGCCGAATCGGTCGCAACCGCCGGCAACGTGCCGCGTGAAGACGGTGCGGCCTACGCAACCACAGGGGAGACGACAGTCGCGGGCGAGGACACTTGGGCGGCCGGTGCGGCGCATGAAGAAGCCCATGAAGAGGTGTCTGGCGCTGCCTCTATGGCGGCGGGCGCAGGCGCGGCCGGCCTCGGCGCAGGCAGCGAGCGCGAAGAGTTCCATCTGACGATCCTCGAAGACAAAGGTCTCGTCAGCCGCCTGACTGCGGAGGTACGTGAGACCGGGCACGAGGCCGGGTTGACGTGGCCCGAGTTCAAACGCGATCCGGGCGGGTTCATCAAACGTGGCGCGACGGCTTACGGCCGCGCCTTCAGTCAATTCATCGCGCAGCCCAACGTGGCGAAGGGCATCATCGCGGCATTCGCCGGGATGATCTTGATCGCTGGCATCGTCGCTGGCTTCGACAACTTACAATCTCATCAGGCCGTTCCAATCAAGACGCTGAGCATTGCCTTCGTCGCGCTGGCGCTGTGCGGCGCGACCGCCGCTTTGCTCGACCGCATGCGGGCGAAGCATACGACAGCAGTGGTCGGCATTATCGCCGCACTAGCCGTGATGCTAACTGCCAGCGTCGGCTATATCGCTTACGAGAATTTTCGGAAAGGACATCAGCAGACGGCGGACAACGTGCGCGAAGACCTTGAGTTTCAGGGGATGGTGACGGATATTCCCGAAGAACAGAAAAAGCCTGACGAAGGGCCGGCGGGGACGAACAAAGGCAATGGCGGTGGCTCGAAGCCGAAATTCGAGAAACCGGCCGGCGGTGGCGGTGGTGGTCGCATGGAGACCAAGCCCGCGAGTTTCGGCAAACTCCCGCCCGCATCGCTGACCGTGCCGCAAGTAGTCGCGCCCGACCCGCATCCGCCGACGATCAAGAATCCGAGTCTGCCGGTGACAGCTTCGATTGACGCCGACCCGACTTTGTTTCCGCCCGATCCGCGTCCGCTGCCATATGGCGATCTGAAGTCGAAGTCAACCGAGACCAGTTCCGGCCCCGGCACGGGCAACGGCATCGGCACAGGCACGGGCGGCGGCGTCGGCTCTGGTGAGGGCGGCGGCGTCGGCCCCGGCCGCGGCGGCAATACGGGCGGCGGCGACCGTAATGAAGGCGGTGGCGGCCCCGGCGGCGGTGGCGGCGGCGGAGATTATAACCGCACGTTCACAGTTAAAGAGGTGACGCGCCGTGCGGTCATCACGTCGAAGCCGGAGCCGCAGTTCACGGAAGAGGCGCGCAAAAATAACGTCACGGGCGAGGTTGTGTTACGCATGGTCTTGTCGTCGAGCGGGGCAGTGACTGGCATCCAGCCGGTTAAGCGGCTGCCGGACGGCTTGACGGAGAAGGCGATTGAAGCGGCGCGCAGGATTCAATTCACGCCCGCCGAGAAGGACGGGCATAAGGTCTCGCAGTACGTCTCCGTCGTCTACAACTTCAATATCTATTAACGACCGGCCGGTTGTAGCTCATCAAAGCGAGCGGGCGCAGCGGTTTGATCAAACTGCTGCGCCCGCTCGCTTTTAGTTTGGCGCACAACGAAAGCGCCCCGCCCGCAAGCTACGTGCGGCTTGCGGGCGGGGCGGCGTTAAGCGAAAGTTGACAGCAACGCTTGGCATAACTCACGGCGCGGAGACGAGGAACACATCCCACGCCCACCGTCCGACAGCAGGAAGAAGGCAAAGAGGGGGCTTTTGCTGGGGCTGTCATCGTGAGTCTCCTTGTGAGGAACGCCGCAGCAAGCAAGTGGGTGATACTCGCCC